>CAZONN010000086.1:0-3557 GCA_964581235.1 uncultured Amphibacillus sp. | reverse complement strand
GTGCATTATCGGTGTAATTTGTCTATAATGAGCAAGATAAGTCGTTTTAAGATGAGGAGTTTATTATGAAAAATCATAAATTTAAAGAATTTAACTTAAAGCCGGAACTTGAGCGCGTTGTTGCTGAGTTAGGATTTAAGCATCCGACACCGATTCAGCAGCAAGTTATTCCGGCTGCATTAAGAAGTGAGAGTATTATTGGTCAATCGCAAACAGGGTCAGGGAAAACACATGCATTTCTACTGCCTTTGTTTAATCAATTAAACCCGAATAAAAAAGGTGTTCAATTTGTTGTTACAACACCAACTAGGGAGTTAGCTAGCCAAATTTTTGATCAAGTTAAAAAGATTTTAGCGTTGACAGATCAAGAAGATCAAGTCCAAGCTAAGTTATTTATTGGTGGAACAGATAAGAAGCGTACAATTGAAAAATTGACTGAACAACCAGCGATTATTGTAGCGACGCCGGGTCGATTATTAGATTTAATCAATGAAGGCGCTGTGAATATATATACAGCGAGCTCGTTTGTCGTGGATGAAGCGGATTTAATGTTAGATCTCGGCCTAATTAATGAGATTGATCAAATGTTAGTTAAAGCGGATCCGAAAGTACAGATACTAGTATTTTCAGCGACGATTCCAAAACGTCTGCAACCATTTTTACGAAAATATATGGATAACCCAACATTTATTGAAATTAAAGATCATGTATCAGCTGACTTATTGGAAAATAGACTGATTCCATTACGTCACCGGAAGCCGGCGGATGTTATTTATCAGATCGCTGAAACAATTCATCCATATTTAGCGATTATTTTTACTAACGGAAAAGAAGCGTGTAATGATTTACATGCTGAATTGTCTCAACGTGGTTTAAATGTCGGCATTCTTCATGGTGGTTTAACCGCTCGTGAAAGAAAACGTGTTTTGAAGGATATTCAAGCTTTGAGATATCAATATATTGTTGCGACAGATCTAGCAGCGAGAGGGATTGATATTGAAGGTGTGAGTCATGTTATTAATGCTCAGTTACCGAAAGAAGTTGAGTTCTTTGTTCACCGAATTGGTCGGACTGCTCGTGCGGGTATGGAAGGTACTGCGATTCACTTATATAGTGATCAAGACCATCAGTTACTCGCGAAATTAGTGGCAGAAGGATTTGAATTTACTAATTTTGAAATTGTTAAAGGTGAATGGAGAGAAGCAAAGGCCTGGAATATGCGAAAAGAAAGAGGGAAGCAAGTTGATGACCTCGATCAAGAAGCTTGGAAGCGTGTGAAGCGACCAGCTAAGGTAAAACCAGGTTACAAGACTAAAATGCGTCAGGAACAACAACGCATTAAGCGAAAATTAAAACAAGAGAAGCGTAGAAAATAGGGGGAGTGGAGAGATTGAAATTAGGTTCACATGTGTCTATGAGTGGGAAAAAGATGTTAGTAGGATCAAGTGAAGAGGCTGCAAGTTATGGAGCAACTGCGATGATGATTTATACTGGTGCGCCGCAGAATACTCGTAGAAAAGCGATTGAAGAGCTTAATATTGAAGCGGGACTCGAACATATGAAAGCTAATGGAATTGACGATCTGATTGTTCATGCGCCATATATTATTAACTTAGGTAATACGACAAAACCAGCAACATTTGAATTAGCTGTATCTTTTTTAAGAAGTGAGATTGAGCGAACTGATGCCCTTCAAGCGAAACAGATTGTTTTACATCCAGGTGCTCATGTTGGTGCTGGTGCAGACCTAGGTATCGCTAGAATTGTCGAGGGTTTGAATGAGGTATTAACAGCTGATCAAAATGTACAAATTGCTCTTGAAACAATGGCAGGGAAAGGGACAGAGATTGGTCGAAGCTTTGAAGAATTGGCCAAAATAATTGATGGTGTAACTCATAATGACCGGCTGTCTGTCTGTTTTGATACGTGTCACGTGCATGATGCTGGCTACGATATCGTGACTGATTTCGACCAAGTACTAGATGAGTTTGATCGTATTGTTGGTATTGATCGGATCAAAGTTGTTCATGTGAATGATAGTAAAAATGAGCGTGGTGCACATAAAGACCGCCATGAGAATATTGGTTTTGGTCATATTGGATTTGATGTCCTGCATCATATTGTTCATCATCCACAGCTATCAGATGTTCCAAAAATTCTTGAAACACCGTATGTTGGTGAAGATAAGAAAAATAGAAAACCACCTTATAAATTTGAAATTGAAATGATTAAACAAGGTATTTTCGATCAAAAGTTACAAGAAAAAATTATCGCTCAGTAGAAAGATAATCATTTATACAACTAGCCCGAATGGATTTCAACAATCCGTTCGGGCTAGTTTGCGTTCTGTTTAATAAAACCAGTCAGCAACATTGTATTGTTTAATAAATTGATTTAAGATAATTTTTGCTTTTTTGACCGTTGTTTGATCAGTAATTTCCTCTAAATAAGCTAACATTTTAGCTAAATCAGTTTTTTTAAATGGATCGAGATTTTTTTGACCTAATATTTTTACAATTTGAGTGGCTTGTGTTGGCGATAGTTCAATATGATAACTTTGAGCCTGAATCATTAATTCACTTGATGTTACTTCAGTTAATTTTTTACGAACTACTTTCTTAAATATCGGATTCATCCACATCCCCCTTTGTCGGTAATACTTATCAATAATATATGGTTAAGCCTTAAAATGTTTATATTTTTGCATAAAAAGAGCTAAATAGTTGCATTTTTTGAAAAGATGCCTTAGCATATCCATTTGTAACACAAAGCTGTTACGAGAAAGGATGTAATAGGTATGAAAAAGACAATCATTATTATTTGTCTTTCAATTTTATCTGCTGCAGGAATTATGTTAATTCAACAAAATCAGCAAGAACTAAAAGTAAAAATGGAAGTATTACTGGAGGAAAACCGGATATTAGCTGCGGAAAATAAACATCTGAAAGCGATATCAACATATGAAATAGACTTGATAAATACAGATGAAGATTTCAAACATTGGCCATATATTGAAGAGATCGCTGAACAAATGGTGAAAGACAGTGATGAACGATTCAAAAAAACTTGGGCGATATATTTAGTAAATGAAGCAATTCAATATGAAATTGATCCGTTTCTAATCTACGAGCTACTAAAAGTTGAAACTGGACATACGTTTGACCCAGACTTGATTGGACCAGAAACGAGATATGGCCATGCTTATGGGATGTCGCAATTTATGAAAAACACTGCTCCATGGATTGCTAATATGGCAAACTTACCATATAGCGATGATTTACTTTTTGACCCTTATTACTCAATGAAATTAGCTGTTGTTTATTTAGACTTTCTCCATCACAAGTATGAAGATTGGGACCAGGCGTTAACTGCTTACAATCGCGGGATGACGGGAATGGAGAACTATATGAGAAATAATGGCTCAGCAAAAAGTCAATATGCACAAATTATTCAAACAAAAGCAAAAGCTCATCAATCTGTCGCACTAGCAGAAAGCTAAAGAGATTTCTCTTTAGCTTTTCTTTAGGCCAAAAATGAGCTTAATCATATAGAGGAAA
>CAZONN010000085.1:0-6234 GCA_964581235.1 uncultured Amphibacillus sp. | reverse complement strand
TTGCTCTAACAGTAAAGTAAGCTGCATAAAATAATATTGGATGATGAACTTTAAAGTAAGCGATTCTTAGTGCCATTAGAACATACGCTGAGGCGTGTGCCTTTGGGAACATATACTTAATCTTTCGACAAGAATCAATGTACCAGTCAGGGACATCATGTTTCTTCATTTCAATAACCCATTCATCTTCCAAGCCTCTTCCTCTTCGAACAGATTCCATGATTTGGAATGCTAGCGAGGCCTCTAAACCTTGATGCATTAAGTAAACCATAATATCATCACGACACCCAATTACATCTGACAATTCACAAATACCTTTATTAATTAACTCTTGAGCGTTACCTAACCAAACGTCGGTCCCGTGTGATAGTCCTGAAATGATTACAAGTTCACCGAAAGTGGATGGATTGGTATCTTCAAGCATTTGACGAACGAATCGTGTGCCAAACTCAGGTACGCCTAACGTACCTGTCTTACATAAAATTTGCTCAGACGTAACACCTAACACTTCAGGTGATGAAAAAATCTTCATAACTTTTTCATCATCTACTGGGATGTTTTTCGGATCAATTCCACTTAAATCTTCTAGCATTCGAATCATTGTCGGGTCATCATGACCAAGAATATCAAGCTTTAATAAGTTTTCATCGATCGAGTGGAAATCAAAATGAGTTGTTAACCACTCAGAATTCTTATCATCGGCCGGGAATTGGATTGGTGTAAAATCATAGATATCCATATCTTCAGGGACAACAATTATCCCACCTGGGTGCTGACCCGTTGTTCGCTTCACGCCTGTACAACCTTGAACAAGTCGATCAACTTCCGTATTTTTAATATGAAGATTATGATCATTCGCATAGCCCTTAACATAACCATAGGCTGTCTTTTGTGCAATTGTCCCAATTGTTCCAGCACGGAAAACTTTATCTTCACCGAATAACTCTTTTGTATAATTATGAGCAATCGGCTGGTATATTCCAGAGAAGTTTAGATCGATATCAGGAACTTTATCTCCTTTGAAACCTAAGAACGTCTCAAACGGTATGTCTTGACCATCTTTAGTGTATTGTGTCCCACATTTCGGACAATCTTTATCAACTAAATCATAACCACTTGCATATTGACCACCGGCAAAGAACTCATGATGACAACAATTTGAACAACGATAATGTGCTGGCAATGGGTTCACTTCAGTTATGTCGGTTAATGTTGCGATTAACGATGAACCTACTGAGCCTCGAGAACCAACTAAATAGCCATCATCTAATGACTTTTTAACAAGCTTATGTGAAATTAAATAAATAACTGCAAATCCATGGCCAATAATACTCTTTAATTCTTTTTCCATTCGCGCAACAACAATTTCCGGCAATTCTTCACCGTACATTGCGTGGGCAGAAGCATAACTCATTTCTCTGATTTCTTGATCTGCACCATCAATATTCGGTGTATATAAGTCTTTTTTAACCGGACTAATTGCTTCAATTTTATCAGTAATCATTTGCGTATTTGTGACAACAATTTCTTTTGCCTTTTGATCATCAAGAAAGTTAAAGCACTCAAGCATTTCATCAGTAGTTCGGAATGGAACATCTGGTAATGTTTGACGACTTAACGGATTTCCCTTTTGTGATTTGATTAAAATTTGACGGTAAAACTTGTCTTCCTTATCTAGATAATGCACATTTCCTGTTGCGACACATGGTTTATTAAGTCGATCTGCTAAATCAACGATATTGCGAATGATATCGAAAATTTGTGCTTCATTTTGGATTAGCTCTTGATCGATTAATGGATAGTAGTTTTCTGGTGGTTGTACTTCAATATAATCATAAAAATCAGCAACTATATCCGCTTCATCAGCCGATTTTTGCATCATTGTTGTAAATACTTCACCTTGTTGACATGCCGAGCCTATCAAGAGTCCTTCACGATGCGCGGTAATTTTTGACCTTGGAATCCGCGGCACCCGATAAAAGTAATCGATATGAGCCATTGATATCAACTTATAAAGATTCTTTAAGCCAACTTCATTTTTGGCAAGTAATGTCGCATGATATGGTCTAGCACGCTGATATGCATTACCTTCGCCCATATGGTCATTAAATTGATTGTGATTGATGATCTCTCTTTCAGCTGATTCCTTAATGAGCGTCCAGAGCAAGTAAGCAGTTGCTTCAGTATCATAAATCGCACGGTGATGTTGAGTCAGTTCAATTCCAAAATGTTTACAAAGGACATTTAAGCGATGACTTTTTAATTGTGGCAAAATAAAGCGTCCCAATTCTAACGTATCAATCACTGCATTACTAACCTTTGGCAGATCAATCCGCTGAAAACCTTGATTAATAAAACCAATGTCAAAACTAGCATTATGGGCTACAAGAATCTCATCGCCAATCCAATCGTGGAACTCTTGTAGAACCTGATCAGCCTCTGGAGCATCTTTTAACATGTCATCAGTTATACCCGTTAGATCAATAATTGTTTGTGATAGAGGCTTGTGAGGATTTGCAAAACGCTCAAACTTTTCAACGATCTCACCGTTCTTCATCTTTACAGCAGCAAGTTCAATGATCGTGTCATAAACTGCAGATAATCCAGTCGTTTCCACGTCAAAGACAACATATGTGGCATCATCGAGTTTACGATCGATTTCGTTATAAGCAATCGGCACACCGTCATCGACTAGGTTAACTTCGACACCATACATCACTTTAATGCCATGCTTTAACCCAGCGAGATGCGCTTCTGGGAATGATTGTGCAACTGCATGATCTGTAATCGCAATTGCGGGATGACCCCACTGGGCAGCTCGCTCAACTAGATCACCAGCCGAGACAACTGCATCTAATTGACTCATCATCGTATGGCTATGTAATTCTACTCGTTTCTCACCTTCAGCAGCGAGATCTTTTTTCGGTTCATGCTTAACCTGATTTAGATCATTTAACATCATCGTTAATTCATTAGAAAATGTATCTGTTTGGATGCTGCCTCGAACTTTGACCCAAATTCCTTTTTTAATTTGAGTGAATTTTTCTTTATCTTGATCATTTCTAGAAAACATTTTTATTGTAAACGAGTCTGTATAATCCGTCATTTTTATCATTAATAACTCGCGGCCAGACCGTAATTCTCTAATCTCAACATTAAATATATACCCTTGTAAAATAACACGTCTTTCTTCTTCAAAAATATCATTCATTGGTACAGCAGGCTCTTTTATTGGATAACCGATCATAATTGGCTCATTATTGTTAGCATTATCCCTTTGCTGTGCTTGCTTTGTTTCCATTGCCTTTTTAACAAGCAATTTATCTTCTAGTGCTTTTTGTTCATTAAACTGTTCAATTTGTTTCGTTTCTTGTTCTTTTACAACGTAAATACTTAAAGGCCATGTCGGTAGACCAGCTTGTTGACAGTAGTTTTTAAATAATGGTGTCAGCCGACTTTTAATTACCGTCGCTTCTGCCTCGTTTCTTGCTTGAATCAATAATTGACCGTCTTTTGTTTCTGGTTGACACTCTTTTAAGTGGTCAGCATATGCCGGTGACAAGTCTTGCTGCTGTTCAATAAAATCTCGCCAGTAGTCACACATTAATTCTGAATGAATCGTTTGATCTTCATATTTAAGTAGAAAAGTAATTTCGGCAATCTTTGAAAATGTTTCTTGTAGTTTCAAGCGAAAGAGGCGGAATTGTTCAATCGGTAAAATTTGTTGAAAGTTAAAATGAAATGTCCAACGCTTTTCTTGCTTGAAAACTTCAAGTTTTTGCAGTTGTGCTTGCTCGAAGTATTTTTTTTGATCAGCTTGATCAAACTTAATTTGCTCGAGTAAAACTTTCATCTTTTCTTGACTAGATAACCCCATTATATTCCCCCCAGACTGTATTATTTGGATAGATATTGTTGCTTAAGTGTATGAGCAGTTTTCATCAGACATATCTGTATCAAAAGAAAATAAATATTTTCATAAATTACTTTTTAGAATATTTATAAACCCTTGTCTTTTATCGGACAAGGGTTTTGGTTTAATTTAATACTTGTGTTAAATAGTCGACTAACTCAGATTGATGACGCTCTTCTTGCTCGTTAGTTTCTCGCACTTTACACTCAACAATACCTTCACTCGCTTTTTTACCTACCGTAATTCGATGTGGGATCCCAATTAAATCACTATCCGCAAATTTAACCCCAGCACGTTCATTACGATCATCAAATAATACATCAAAACCTTGTTTAGTTAATTGTTCATAGATCTCTTCTGCAAGTTCTCTTTGCTCCGGCTTATTATTAAGCACAAGTAAATGTACTTGATATGGCGCAAGATGTGTTGGCCAAACAATTCCCCTATCATCATGGTACTGTTCAACAATTGCTGCCAAAGTACGAGAAACTCCAATACCATAACAACCCATCGTCAATGTCTCAGCCTTACCTTGTTGATTCAAATAATTCGCAGATAATTTTTCTGCATAAAATTTACCTAATTTAAATACCTGTCCAATTTCAATACCCTTAGCAAACTTGATTAAGCCTTTACCGTCAGGAGATGGATCTCCCTCACTAATAAAACGTAAATCTGCATATTCTACGTCAGTTAAATCACGAGTTGGATTCACATTTATATAGTGAACGCCTTCTTCATTGGCACCACACGTTGCATTAGCTAATGATTTGACAGCATAATCACAAATGATCTTAATCTCTTCACTAATACCAATTGGTCCAACTGAGCCGAATCCAACATTCATTAATTCAAATGTTTTATCCTCATCTACTAATTCAACATCAGTTGCTTGCAAATGATTCTTTAATTTAATTTCATTAACTTCATGATCGCCTCTCGTTACTGCCAGGACATAATCATCATCTACTTTAAAAAGTAATGATTTCATTCCTTGAGTAAGCTCTTGGTCTAAGAAATCAGCAACTTCTTGCATTGTTTTTTGATTTGGCGTATCAACTTTTGTTAATTCTTTTTGTTCGTCAGTTGAAAACTCGTACGTATCGAGAACCTCAGCCATCTCTATATTAGCTGCATAGTCAGATTCACTTGAGTAAGCAATCGTATCTTCACCAATATCAGCTAAAGCCATAAATTCATGAGTATCACTACCACCCATTGCACCAGCATCAGCAATTACAGAACGGAAATTCAAGCCAAGCCGCTCAAATATGCGTGTATATGCCTGATACATTGCTTGATAACTCTCTTCTAGACTTTCATCAGAAGCATGGAATGAATAAGCATCCTTCATAATAAACTCTCGACCCCTAAGTAAACCAAAACGAGGACGACGTTCATCTCGGTATTTTGTTTGAATTTGATAAATTGTTAAAGGTAGTTGTTTATAACTTTTCACTTCATCACGAATTAAACTTGTTGCAATTTCTTCGTGAGTAGGCCCAAGTACGAAATCTCGATTATGACGATCTTTTAATCGGATTAACTCATCACCCATCGCATCCCATCGTTCAGTTTCCTTCCAAAGATCTGCGGATTGCAATGCAGGCATTAGCATTTCATTTGCACCAATTGCATCCATTTCTTGACGAATAATTGATTCGATTTTATCTAACACCTTTTTTCCTAACGGTAAAAAAGTGTATACACCAGAGAAGTTTTGTCTAATATAACCGGCTCTTAACAGCCACTTGTGGCTAGTTGCATCCGCGTCTGCTGGTGTTTCTTTTAAAGTAGGTATTAATGTTTTACTTTGTCTCATCTTTCATCCACCTTCTATTTCTTTTCAGATTACATAAATAATCGTTGAATATCATTCCAGGTTACTAGAATCATTAGTAACATTAATAAAGCAAAGCCTATAAAATGGACAAGGCCTTCTTTTTCAGCTGACATTGGTTTTCCACGAACAGTTTCAATTCCGATAAATAGTAAGCGACCGCCATCAAGCGCTGGTAAAGGTAGTAAGTTAATCACACCTAAATTGACACTTAAAGCTGCTGTCCAATGAATTAAAGCCCAAAAGCCACTTTGCACCATCTGATCTGTTGCCCCATAAATCGCAACTGGACCACCTAACATATCAAGTGAGAACTGTCCACTTACTAACATGCCTACATTCACAATGATTAATTTTGACCATTCATAGGTCTCTTTTAAACTATATGGTATTGATTTTAATAGTGATTTTTCCATATAACGCATCACACCGATTTGACCGTAGACCATTTCCTCACTCTGTGTCGCATTTGGTGTCACGA
>CAZONN010000084.1:0-6266 GCA_964581235.1 uncultured Amphibacillus sp. | reverse complement strand
TATTATCCTGGTGCGAATTTACCTGCGTTAGATAAAATTAATTTTTCCTTAAAAACAGGTGAAGTACTTGGAATTATCGGGGGCACTGGTTCTGGTAAATCGACTTTCCTAAAGTTACTGATGCAGTTCTATGATCCAACTGAAGGTGAGTTATTAATTAACGGTCAACAAATCAGTCAGCTTCACACGGAGGATGTGCGTCGCCGGATGAGTTATGTGCCACAGCAAAACTTCTTCTTCTCTGAGTCAGTGCGTGGCAATATGCAGTATAGCAATCCTGACATTTCGGACGAGCAGATTATTGATGATTTAACGGTAGCAAAGGCACGAGAATTTTTGCCGGAAGAGGATACTCTCGAGACGAAAGTTGTTCGAGGTGGTGCGAATTTCTCTGGTGGGCAAAGACAGCGCCTTGCGATTACAAGGGCATTGGCTCGTGATGCAAATGTGTATATTTTTGATGATTCGTTTTCTGCGTTAGATTATCGGACGGATTATGAGATTAGGCAGGCGCTTGAGGATCGGTTGAAAGGTGCGATGACGATTATTGTTGCCCAGCGTGTGGCGACGATTCGTCATGCGGATAAGATTCTTGTTTTAGAGGATGGGAAGGTTCAAGGTTATGGCAGTCATGATGAGTTGTTGGCTGATAATCCTGTCTACCGTGAAATTGCGGTCTCACAAGGGGAAGAGGAGGTGAGCAGATGATGGGAGAAAAACAAAAAAATTTGGGGTCGTTAAGGCGACTGTTGAATTATTTAGGTAGATATAAAGTCGTTTTAATTATCTCACTTGTGTTCACTGTAATTGTGACAGCTGTACAAGTCTTTACCCCTGTTGTGTTAGGGCGGATTCTGAATCATTTACAAATCGCATTTAGAGACAATGTCCCTGTTGATCTTCAGTTGATTTTGCGGATTGTGATGTTACTAATCGGGATGTATCTTGTGTTGGCTCTTGCTGATATTGTTAAGGAGCGCACGCTCGTTTATTTATCTCAACGATTGGTTAAAGATCTTCGCTCAGAAGTATCTGCGAAAATTAAAAAGGTGCCACTGAAGTATTTTGATAATCAGTCGACGGGTGATTTGATCAGTCGAATGACGAATGATATTGATAAAATGGGTCACAACATTCAAATTAGTGTCAGTCAGATGTTTGCTAGTTTAATGCTTGTGATTGGGATTTTAATGATGATGGTGACGATTAGTTGGATCTTGTCGCTTGCGTTCTTACTGACTGTTCCTTTGAGCTTCTTTGCGACCCGCTTTATTACAAGTCGTTCGCGACATTTTTTCCAAGAAAAATCACGTGGCTTAGGTCAGATGGTTGGTTTTGTTGAGGAAAACTTCACTGGAACAGATTTAATTAAAGCTTTTAGTTATGAGGAACAATCAGATGAGGATTTCGGTCAGATTAATGATCATCTCTATGAAGTTTCTTGGCGAGCAAGTTTTATGTCAGGTGTGCTTCTGCCTGTGATGACGTTTATTGGTAATCTTGCTTACGTTACGATCGCGATTATCGGAAGTATTCTTGTTATTTCAGGGAGCATTTTAATTGGTGACGTGCTTGCGTTTCTCCAGTATTCGCAAAACATTCGCCGTCCGATTGAGGTCATTGCAGAAATGGCGAATCAACTCCAAGAAACATTAGCTTCAGCTGAACGTGTTTTTCAGTTTTTAGATGCACCGGAAGAAGTCGAAAGTTATCAAAATCAGCTTGTTGCACCGATTGACACAATTGTCTTTGATCAGGTCAACTTTGCTTATGAGCGGGATAAGCCGGTCATTAAGAATCTTAATTTACATGTTAAACGAAATGAAACAGTTGCGATTGTTGGGCATACAGGTGCGGGTAAATCGACAGTCATTAATTTATTAATGCGTTTTTATGATGTATCTGCTGGTCAGATTTTGATTAATGATACTGATATACGTCATGTTTCAAGAGAGAATCTCCGTGGCTTTTTCGGAATGGTGTTACAAGATACGTGGCTCATTCAGGGTACAATTTTTGAGAATATTCGTTACGGTAACCTCGAAGCATCTGAAGAAGCGGTCATTGAAGCGGCTAAACAAGCACATGCACATCACTTTATTTCGTCGCTTCCAGATGGTTACGAGACGTTGATCAATGAAGAGGGTAATAATTTATCTCAAGGACAGCGCCAATTAATCACAATTGCTCGTGCGTTTGTGAGTGATCCTGATATATTAATTTTGGATGAAGCAACATCGTCTGTTGATACAAGAACAGAACGAATGATTCAAGGCGCCATGACCAACTTGATGGATGGTCGGACAAACTTTGTTATCGCGCACCGACTGTCAACGATTGTCGATGCAAATGTTATTTTAGTGATGGATAAAGGACATATTGTTGAACAAGGGAATCACAAAGAGCTGCTCAAACAAAACGGCGCCTACGCCGAACTTTATCACAGTCAATTTATGGACTAACATATTGAGAGAAGGCACTATACGTCTGCCTTCTTTTTTTAATGGTGAAAATTACCTATAATCATTAGTGTGTAACATCTTGGGATAACGGGTATCGTACGATTGACACTAATCATCAAAATCCAAAATTAAATCACCAAGCAATCCAATAGGCTTATCACGTTATAAAGAGTAGAATAAGGCTAACAACAAATTTTAGGAGGAGTGTTACGATGACGAGTTATGAAGTACCAGACGTATGGAAGTGGGAAGATGAGAATTCAGATAGAACCGGTAATAGACCAACTGCTGGTAGACGTTTTGAACAGACTTTACCAGTTGGTGAGGCACCGTTTCAACTTTACTCATTAGGTACACCAAACGGAATAAAAATAACGATTATGCTAGAAGAGTTAAAAGCGTTAGGTGTTAAGGGCGCAGACTATGATGTGTATACAGTAAATATTGGAGATGGCGATCAATTCGGTTCAGATTTTGTCGAAATTAATCCGAACTCAAAGATTCCGGCATTAGTCGATCAAAGCCAAGAGCCACGAGTCGATATTTTTGAATCAGGATCAATTCTGCTTTATTTAGCCGAAAAATTTAACAAATTAATCCCGACCGATATTCATGGTCGAACAGAAACGTTGAATTGGCTATTTTGGCAAATTGGATCAGGACCTTATATTGGAGGAGGTTTTGGACACTTTTTCGCATATGCTCCAGAACCAATGAAATATCCAATTGATCGCTTCACAATGGAGACGAAACGTCAATTAGATTTACTCGATCAAACGTTAGCCAAGCGTCCATATGTGGCTGGTGATACGTATACGATCGCGGATATTGCCATTTGGTCATGGTACGGCCGCTTAGCTTTGGGTGATCTCTATGAAGGATCGGATAAATTCTTAAATATCAAAGAATATTCGAACCTGATTGAATGGTCAGAACGAATTGCGGAAAGACCAGCTGTGAAAAAAGGCTTGGAAGTAGAGTATTTGTCAATTGATGAGGAAACAGATTAACATAATTTGTTTATCAAAAAGAATCAAAAGACCTCTTAAACATAATCTAATGTTTAAGAGGTCTTTTGATGGTTAAAAGCAATTTTTAACCCCCAAATAAAAGCGGAAAATAGTTATATTCTTTTTGAAGAAATCGCTGTATAATAGCTTTGTATTTTAACACGTTTAACAAGGAGATAGAAATGAAAAATGAGTCTATTATTCAATTTAACAACGTAACGAAACAGTTTGATGATGAGACAATTATTATAGATGATGTGAGTTTTGAGCTCGAACGAGGGAAGTTTTATACCCTACTCGGACCGTCTGGTTGCGGAAAGACAACGATCCTCCGCTTAATTGCTGGATTTATTGAACCAACTGAAGGCCAAATTTTATTTGACGGTAAGAAAATCAACCATATCCCAGCACATAAGCGCCAGGTCAACACGGTCTTTCAGGATTATGCTTTGTTCCCACATTTAGATGTGTTTGAAAACGTCGCATTTGGCTTGCGGATTAAAAAGCTGAAAGAAGCGGTTATTAAGGAAAAGGTCAGAGAAGCACTTTCTTTCGTCAACTTAGCTGGATTTGAAACTCGCGAAATCGGTGAACTGTCAGGTGGTCAGAAACAGCGTGTTGCGATTGCCCGTGCCATTGTCAATGAACCTGAAGTGATTTTGCTAGACGAACCTTTATCAGCTTTAGATTTAAAATTACGGACACAGATGCAGTATGAGTTGCGAGAAATTCAACGTCGACTGGGGATTACGTTTGTTTTTGTTACCCATGATCAAGAGGAAGCATTGGCAATGTCCGATGAGATTTTTGTGATCAACCAAGGGAAAATTCAACAAAGTGGCACGCCAATTGATATCTATGATGAACCAATCAACCGTTTTGTTGCGGATTTTATCGGTGAATCGAATATTATTGAAGGAAGAATGATCGAAGACTTTGTTGTTGAGTTCGCCGGCAAGCAGTTTGAGTGTGTGGATGGTGGGATCAATCCAAATGAGCCTGTAGAAATTGTGATTCGCCCAGAAGATTTAGAAGTTAAACCAGCAGGTGAGGGCAAGCTAAATGTAACGGTTATTTCACGCTTGTTTAGGGGCGTCCACTATGAAGCGCAGTGTCGTGACACAGAAGGCAATGAATGGCTTGTGCATACGACGAAAAAAATTCAAGTTGACGACAAAATTGGCTTGGACTTTGACGCAGGTGATATCCATGTCATGCGTTTCAATGAGCTAGAAGAAGACTTTGATCGCCGGATTGAGGAATATTCGGAGGATGAGGAAATTGAATAAAAAAATTATTCGAAACTTGTATATGGCTCCTTACGCGGTCTGGATTTTAATCTTTGTTGTTGCGCCAATTTTACTGTTACTCTATTATTCTTTCTTTGATATTCATGGGGAACTGTCGCTAATTAATTACCAACGATTTTTCACACCGGTTTATTTAAAATTAACGGTTAGTTCGTTTTGGTATGCATCTTTGATCACGATAATCTCATTGATCGTATCTTACCCAACGGCATTTTACTTATCAAAAACAAAGCATAAGCAATTATGGTTATTGCTAATTATCGTCCCTTCATGGGTTAATTTATTGTTAAAAGCTTATGCGTTTATTGGTATTTTTGGTGCCTATGGGGCAGCTAATAATTTCTTAGAGTGGATTGGTATTGGCTCTAGACAACTGTTATTTACCGATTTTAGTTTTGTCTTTGTTGCGGTTTATATTTTTGTGCCGTTTATGATTTTACCAATATTTAATGCTATTAATGGATTGAATCCAGCTTTAATCGATGCATCAAATGACCTTGGCGCATCAAAAAGTACAACATTTAGACGAGTCATTTTACCGCTCACAATGGCAGGTGTGAAAATTGGTTGTCAAGTTGTTTTTATTCCAGCGCTATCGTTATTTATGATCACCCGCTTAATTGCTGGTAACCGTGTGATTACTCTAGGTACGGCAATTGAACAACATTTTCTTGTCACCCAAGATTGGGGGATGGGTTCAACAATCGCCGTCTTCCTTATCTTAATTATGTTTATTATTATTCGACTAACCGGATTTAGAAAGCGAGGTGCGTAAGATGCAAGCAAAAATTTCACCAGCAGCAAAAGTGTTTTTAATGGTTGTGATCTTAATTCTTTATGCGCCAATCTTTTACCTCGTGCTTTATTCATTTAATAGTGGTGGCTCGATGAGTGGTTTTGAAGGTTTTACTCTTGATTGGTATCGTGAGTTACTTGGTGATACACGTCTACTAATTATTGTCTTGAACACATTGGTGATTGCCTTATTATCAGCACTGTTTGCAACGATCTTTGGCACATTAGGTGCGATTTGGATTTATAATTTAAGGAGAGGCAAAAACACAATTATCGGCTTAAATAATGTACTGATGGTCAGTCCGGATGTCATTATCGGCGCCTCATTTTTAATTTTGTTTACAATCGCAGGGATTCGATTAGGTTTCTATTCAGTCTTACTATCACATATTGCTTTTAGTATTCCGATTGTCGTCTTAATGGTTCTGCCAAAATTAAGTGAGATGAACCCAACTTTAATTGATGCGGCTCAAGATTTAGGCGCAACAAGGTGGGGTGTCCTGTCTAAAGTAATTATTCCATATATCACACCGGGAATTTTTGCCGGATTCTTTATGGCCTTAACGTATTCACTTGATGACTTTGCGGTCACGTTCTTTGTTACGGGTAATGGCTTTTCAACATTATCAATCGAAATTTATTCAATGGCACGTCAAGGAATCTCGTTGCACATTAACGCATTATCAACA
>CAZONN010000083.1:0-6304 GCA_964581235.1 uncultured Amphibacillus sp. | reverse complement strand
CAGGTGCAGACAGTTGATGCATTTTTTAGAATTCTCCACCCGCTTCAACGCCAATACGATACTGTTCTTGGTACGAGTATTTTACGATCTCCTCTTCTCCATCTTTACCTTCAATGTACGAGGTAATCATAAATCCACGATTGCCAACCTCACCAATCGCAATCGGACGAGAACAAGTCACCTGATAATCCTGCATGCTTTCTAATATAGAATATTCCTTCTTTTTAGTTTCTAATTCTTTCACATTAAACATACGAACGAGTAGTTGCTTGTTACCTTCTTTCGGATGTACTAAAAACTTTTCATCTGAGGAATAGCCTTTATTAATTTTAGTAATGTCCCTGCATCCATTCAATAAAGGTATTTGTCTAATTAGTTTTTCACTCACAATCGCACCTCCAACCTAAATGTTGTGATTGAACAGTTCTAATCATAGATTTTCATTTATTCTTTTTGAACAGTGATCCAACTAGGAGCTGATTCAAACGGAAAACTCTCTAACACCTTCATCGCGTATAGATCAGTCGTATCAAATTCTCCATTTAAAAATTGAATACTTTGCTCATTCGCATATTTTATCTGACGAAGCACTAATTGAGGAATTAAATGTATCTGTTCAGTCGTTGAAGCACCGCACCAGCCTAGCTCTAATGCGTCTTTTTCATCTGAATCATGCAGGAAGGAATAAGCTAATATATTCTTTTCGTCCTCTTCTATACAAATATAACTCCCCGTGTAACAATTACTGTAGTCTTATTATTACTCTTAAAAACTTTTTTAACAACTTCAACTATACGATTCATTGCATCAATACTGGATTCTCCGCCTTCAAATTTAAGATCTAGATCATCAAATGTTTTTCTTAATTTTTCAAGCCAATCAGGATGATTTTGAGAACTTAATATTCGCTCCGCTAACTTTTTATCAATCTCTATATCTAAATTTAATACATTTGCTAATGGCTTGATAGATTCAGTTTCGCGTTTGTAAGGACTTGAAATAATTTGATCAATTTTAATATTGGAAAAATACTCGCATAATTCTAATGCTTGTTTAAGACCTTCATTTGTGAGTCACGCTTCAGGTAGTTGTCCTGCAGCTTCACAATGCCTAACGAGATAAACTTTCTTCAACATAAACAACTCCTTTTTCATACATTACAAAGTTCATATGACGATTACTTCTGATGTAATTTCTCAGCATATTTAATACTTTCTTTTGAATAAGTAGGTGATTTAGGATGACTTAATAATTCTTCCGTAGTGAGCTATAATAGCTGTTCAACCTTGTTAGAACTTTTAAAAAATGCCTTACCTGATTGATATTCGCATAAAAAACAAAATTTATTACATTTACACCTGAATCAGTTGTAAAAGATGTACAGTGAATATACTTTGAATTATTCTTTACTCTTACACCAACTTCTTCCCAGATCTCACGCTTTATCGATCTTTCTAATATATCTGATGAATTCCCTTCTTTGTCAACCTTGCCTCCCACAAGTGAAAGCAGGCCACCAGCATACTCTTCTATTTTACTTCTTTCAATTATCAACCATTTATTATCTTTCCTCATAACTCCTTCAACATTTACAACAAACAATCTTGCACATCCATAAATTACGATTTTATCTTGTTTAAATTCCTTCTGTTATCACTCGAATGAATTTCATAATGACTTAAGGTAAATATAGCAGCTATTACCAAAAGTCACAAGTCACATTTTAGTTTTTTGCCATTTTGTCAGTTCAATTATTTAAGTGTTAAAAAAACAAAACACCTCCACATTTATTTGTGAAGATGCCTAAGTGTATTTTTATTAACTTAATTCCGCTCGCCACTCAAGTAAGCTTTTTGCTTCTTGTTCGGTGATTTCATTTCTTTTAATCAATAGCTCTGCAAGTTGGTCAAAGTTAGCTAATGTATAATATGGAACGCCCGCTCCGCTAAATGCATCACTTGCTTTTTCCAAACCATAGCTAAAGATCGCTAAAACTGCTACAACAACCCCACCAGCTTCTTCAATTGCTTTCACAACTGAAAGTACCGATCCACCTGTTGAAATCAAGTCTTCAATAACCACGACCGAGTCTCCTGGCTTGATCACACCCTCAATTTGATTACCTTGGCCATGTTCTTTTGCTTGACCACGTACGTAGACAGTCGATTTATTTAAACGATCCGCAAGCAATGTAGCGTGCGGTATACCTGCAGTTGCACAACCAGCTACCACATCAACATCTAAATTTTTCTCTTTAATCACTTCAACAAAACCTTCAGCAATTTTACTGCGCAAGTGAGGAAATGAAATGGTCAAGCGATTATCACAATAGATTGGTGATTTAATTCCCGATGTCCAAGTAAATGAGCGATCTGGTTTAATTTGAATTGCGTTAATTTCGATTAATCCTGATAAAATTTGTTCTGCTTGATAACTCATGCTTCCCACTCCTCTTTTGCTAATTTATAGGCTTGTTTTGGATCGTCTGCTAACGTAATGCTTCGACCGATGACAAGTGCATCGGCACCATATTCCTTGGCCATTTTCGGTGTCGCTACTCGCTTTTGATCATCTGAACTATGACTTAACAAACGAATCCCTGGCGTGACGGCTAAAAACTCTTCGCCACAAATCTCTTTTAAAGCTTTCACCTCATGTGCAGAACAAACAACACCGTCCGCACCATTTGTTTGTGAGAGTTTTGCCAAATGAACAACGGTCTCTTCAATAGAATGACTAATTTTTAATTCAGATTGAAGCGTTTCTTCGTGCATCGAGGTCAGTAATGTGACAGCTAATAATTCAGGTGCTTTACCACCGTTTGAGCCATCAATTAAGCCTTCTTTTGCTGCTCGAATCATCTCGCCACCACCAAGTCCATGAACGTTTGTCAGAGCGACATCGAGCTTCGCAATGTTTTTCATTGCCTTATAGATCGTTGTTGGAATATCGTGAAGCTTAATATCTAGAAAAATATCATGACCACGATCACGTAGTCGTTTAACAACATCAGGACCTTCTCGGTAAAAAAGTTCCATGCCTACTTTAACAGCCTCGTTTTTAAAGTTATGTACATCTAAAAATTGTTTCGTTTCTTGCCAATCATTAAAATCTAATGCGATATAAATCGGCTTAGTCATCTGGGTGCCCCTTTCCAATTGCATCTTGAACTGATGTAAAACCATATTTCGCTAAACATACTGGTAGTTGATCAATTAATTCTGGACAGATCATCGGATTTTGAAAATTAGCTGTTCCAACTTGGACTGCACTTGCTCCAGCTAGTAAAAACTCTAACACATCCTCTACAGTCATAATGCCACCAACACCGATAATCGGAATTTTAACGGCTTGATAAACTTGATAGACCATCCGTATCGCAACTGGTTTAATCGCAGGTCCAGTTAAGCCGCCCACTTTATTCGCCAGTAGTGGACGACGATTTTGTAAGTCGATTTGCATTCCTGTGAGTGAATTAATCATCGTTAAACCATCTGCTCCAGCTTCTTCAACTGCCTGTGCAATTTCAACCACATTTGTTACGTTAGGTGTTAATTTCACATAGACAGGAACGTTACTAGCTGCTTTGACACGTCTAGTTACTTCTGCTGCAACTTCTGGGTTTGTACCAAATTGTAGCCCACCTTCCTTAACATTCGGGCATGAAATATTTAATTCAACTGCCGCAATGCCATCGGTACGTTGAAAAGCTCGCGCAACTTGTTCATATTCTTCAACCGAACTACCAGCGATGTTCGCAATAATCGGTACGTCATAATTTTTCAAAAACGGGAGCTCTTGATCAATGATTCGCTCAACACCTGGGTTCTGTAAGCCAATTGCATTTAACATCCCTGAGTATGTTTCAGCTACACGTGGTGTTGGGTTTCCTAGTCGTTCGTTTAATGTTGCTGCTTTAATCACAACGGCTCCGAGCTTACTCAAATCATAAAATTGACTATACTCTTTGCCAAAACTGAAACAGCCAGAAGCAGGCATAATTGGATTTTTTAAATTTAGTCCTGGTAACCTTACCGATAAATTCATTAAATCATCACCTCAGTCGCATTAAATACCGGTCCATCTGTACAAATCTTCTTCTGATCTTTTCCATCTGCAGACTTAACGACACAAGCATAGCAAGCGCCAATTCCACAACCCATTCGTTCTTCTAGTGAAATATAGCCAGGGGAATAATGTAAATATTTTTTGACAGCCTTCAACATTGGTGCAGGTCCACAGCTGAAATAATAGTCGAAATTTAGTTCCTCATGTTGTAAGACGTTAGTGACATAGCCTTTTGTTCCATAGCTACCATCATCAGTCGTTACAAAAACATCTCCTAATGCCGCAAATTCTCGTTCGTAAAAAACCTCATCTTTTGTTTGAAATCCGATCACTGTCGTTACCTTAATTCCTTTTTCAACGAGTGATTTAGCTAAGTAATAAAGTGGAGGCACACCGACACCGCCGCCTACGAGTAACGCATGTTCCATCTCAATCGATTCAATCGGATAGCCATTGCCTAGTGGAATTAAAAGATCAATTAACTCACCTGCTTTTAAGTGAGTCAGCACATCCGTTCCTTTACCAAACACTTTAAAAATTACTGTCAGTTTATTTAGGTCTAGCTCAATATCTGCTACTGATATCGGACGTCTTAGCATGAATTCACTGCCTTGATTGACTCGAATATGGATAAATTGCCCCGGCTTAATTTGTTCTAGCAAGCTTTTTTCAATTTCTAAATCAAGTTGATAAGTTGCACTAGCAATTTCTGTAATTGCTATAACTGGCACGATTAATTGTTTCATCAAACTCTTCCTTTCTCATTGTTCTAAAGGTAACGGTGGTCACATTTGTTGATAAACAATTTTTCCATTCACTATCGTTAAAACTGGTTTTCCAACGACTGTCCAATCACCGAAAGGAGTATTCTTTCCTTTCGATTCAAATTGCTCAGGATCAATTGTCCACTGGTCAGCTAAATCAAGCAAGACTAAATCTGCATCAGCTCCCAGCTCAATTATCCCTTTCGATAAGCCAAAAACTTCGGCAGGTTTTTTACTCAGCCAGTCAATTAATTGAGGTAACGTACATTTGTTTTCCTTGACTAAATGTGTGTACAACAATGCAAATGCTGTTTCTAAACCAACAATTCCAAATGGCGCTTCTTCAATTCGTTTTGCTTTAGCATCAGCTGTGTGTGGGGCATGATCTGTCGCAATAAAATCAATCGTTCCATCTAATAAACCTTGCCATAATGCTTCCTGATCAGCTACGGATCTTAACGGTGGGTTCATTTTAAAATTCGTATCTAGCGTTTCAATGTCTTTTTCATTTAACAACAAGTGGTGTGGGGAGACTTCTGCAGTCACCCTGATCCCTGCATGTTTTGCGTCACGAATGACTCGGACAGATTCTTTCGTACTGACATGACAGACATGATAATGACAGCCAGTTGCTTCTGCTAGTAAAACATCTCGTGCGATCTGAACCGATTCAGCCACAGAAGGAATGCCATTGATCCCAAGTCTCTGACTCACATCACCTTGATGGACACTACCGTTGTTAATTAATGAGTTATCTTCACAATGCGCAACAATCGCTTTGTTTAGTGCTTGGGCTTGAGTCATTGCTTCCAGCATATCTTGTGCAGTCTGGATCCCGACACCATCGTCGGTATAGGCAAACACACCTTCTTCAGCTAAACTTGTAAAATCAACAAGCTCTTCACCTTTTAAGTCTTTCGTTATCGAAGCATAAGGCAAAACATTTACAAGCGCATCTTGAGCGATTTTTTCATTCAAAGCAACAACTCGGTCTTTTCGATCTGGTACCGGGTTCGTGTTCGGCATTGAACAAATCGTTGTGTAACCGCCAACTGCCGCAGCTTTAGTTCCGGTGGCAATCGTCTCTTGCGCCTCTCCACCAGGCTCACGGAGATGAACATGAACATCGATAAATCCTGGAGCAATAAAGCGACCATTCGCATCGATGACTTGATCCGTTGCCTCTGCCTCAATTTGTTCAGCAATAGCAACGATTTTTCCAGCTTCTATTTTTAAATCAATCGTTTGACTATCAAAATTAGTTAACTCGTGCGTACATCGTTTGATAATTATCGTCATATTGTGATTTCTCCTCCCAATTAAGCAAGTGATCTAAAACAGCCATGCGAGCATAAACACCGTATTCCATTTGTTTGAAAATTCGTGATCGTTCACATTCAACAAGCTGATCTGCAATTTCAACATTCCGGTTAACTGGGGCTGGGTGCATAATGATTGCATCTCTTTTCATG
>CAZONN010000082.1:0-6361 GCA_964581235.1 uncultured Amphibacillus sp. | reverse complement strand
ACTTGTTTTCTCCTTTAGGTAATTTGATTTCAAAATCAAATAAGTTTCCTAAATTAAGTTTATCAAATGTCGCAACATAATCAGATTCTGGAGTTGCTGATATTGTAGCAACGTGATTATTTCTGCCATTACAACCAGCACTTAAAACTAAGAATAGGAATAAGATAATACCAAAAATCAACTTGTTCTTTTTCATATAAATCCCCCTTATCTAGATTATTTTTCCTATTTTATTACTTTATAATAGCATAGCCTAATCAAAGTTACGACTGAATTATTTATTATTCTATATTTAAGATAAAAACAGTTGCTTTTTTTCTAAGAGCGTTTTAAAATAGACTTAGATTAAAAAGTTGGTCTAGGGAAACTTTTTAGGTGTAACGAACATTAATAGTTAATATTTATAATGTTTTATCTTCAATACTTTACTAAAAAGCTAATCCTAGGGTGTATTTAACTTAACTTTGTTTACTCAGGAAAGAAGGGATTTTTATGATGGATGGAAACATCATGCTTGCTTTTGGATTAACTTTATTTGCTGGTTTAGCAACAGGAATCGGTAGTTTACTTGCATTCTTCACAAAAACAACAAACACTAAATTCCTCTCATTTGCACTAGGATTTTCAGCCGGTGTGATGATTTATGTTTCAATGGTGGAAATCTTTTTTAAAGCACGAGAGTCTCTAATAGGTGAACTCGGAATTGTTCAAGGTTCATGGATTACTGTGCTAAGTTTCTTTGGAGGGATGCTCGTGATCGGATTAATTGACCAATTAATCCCGCAGGAAGGTAACCCACACGAAGTGAAAAAGGTTGAAGATATGGATAAAAAACCTTCAACATTAAAAGATAAAAAATTATTGAAAATGGGAACCTTCACTGCATTAGCAATTGCAATTCATAACTTCCCAGAAGGAATTGCCACGTTTACTGCAACTTTACAAGATCCCGCATTAGGGATTCCAATTGCGATCGCGGTTGCGATTCATAATGTTCCCGAGGGGATTGCTGTTTCTGTTCCAATTTATTATGCAACAGGGAGTAAACGAAAAGCTTTTAGACTTTCATTTTTATCAGGATTAGCCGAACCTGCAGGTGCAATTATTGCCTATCTGTTATTAATGCCATTTTTAACAGAGACACTTTTTGGCATCATTTTTGCCAGCGTCGCCGGGATTATGGTCTTCATATCACTAGATGAATTAATCCCAGCAGCTAAACGCTATGATGAAACACACACATCAATCTATGGCGTCATCTCTGGTATGGCAGTAATGGCCTTAAGCTTATTATTAATGCTGTAAGCCAAAAAAAGCCTTTATCCTCAATAATGAGTGATAAAGGCTTTTAACTTATTCTAGACTAATTTCATGAATACGATAAAACTCATACAACGACGTCGGCACTTCTTTAATAAAACGTGACATCCCGCCAATCGCAATTAAGGTCAAATCATGCATTGCTCTTGTACAAGCCGTATATAAAATATAACGTTCTAATTCATTCAAGTACTGATGAGTTGATGCATCATAAACGATCACGCCATCAAACTCGATCCCTTTCGCTAAATAAACAGGAATAACATGAATGCCTTCTTTAAAGGTATGGGTTTCTTGGTCAATTAACTGCACTTGGTCATACGACTTTGACAATAATTCCGCTAACTCTCTCGCCTCATCCATTGTTTTCGTAATAACAGCAATGTGCGGATACTTTTGATTCAAGTAATTATCGATACAATCATATAGCTTGTACTCCGCAATCGTTGAGTTATCCAGTTCATAAACAATCGGTTTATTTCCATCACGATTAAACGGCTCAATTTTATCACCATCTTCAATGAAAGCACGCGTGAATTCAACAATTGGACGCGTTGATCGATAGCTCCTCATTAACGTGATCCGCTCAGTCTTCTCAATCGCATCTTCTTCCAAAATATTTTCCGTCAAACCATGATAGTAAATCGTTTGATTGACATCACCTAACAGAGTCATTCGACTATTTGGATAGATATACGTTAAATAACGCAATTGAAACGTTGAGTAATCTTGCGCCTCATCCAAAATGATATGTTTAATTGCCCGATTTTCTTCAAAACCAACAATCATTTTTTCAAAATATAAAAATGGTGTCGCATCTTCCCAAGTTAAATTACTCGCAGAAAAACTCTCCTTCGTAAACTTGGCAAGTTCCAGCCAATCCTTCTCACTAATCCCTTGTCCAGGTTCCTTCTGATCGAATAGGCGCATATATGTCCGCTTCGTGTTCACAAAAGCTAACTGTCTCACCTTATCTCTTAACGGTTTTAGTCTACGGTTCACGACTTTTCGTTTTAAATAAAAGATTTCAATATCTGCTTGTTGATAATCTTCCAATTTTTCTTGGACTTGATTTTCCATTTTTGCAAAAACATCTTGAAGTTCCTCTTTATCTAACAGCTCAACTTCATCTTCAACCCAGTCTGCCTTAACCCACTTTTTCTCTAATCGAGCGAGTCTTTCTAAAATCATTTCTGACATTTTTTCTAAACGTAACTGGATTGAGACGTGTTCTGCAAATTGATAAAACGATGCGCTAAGCTCCTCTTTCGTGAAAACAATTTGATCTCGAAAACGAATGTTTCTGAATTGTAGCCCTTGAACCAACAATTCTCTTAAAAAGGCATCCACCCGATTAAGGAATTGTTCACTCGATTTGTAACGCATGCCTGATAATCGTGACCACGAATCCATTTCCGACTCAGAAAAGACAACCTCAATCTGCTCAAAAGGTGTTTCAACGTTAAAGCGGTAACTTAATTGTTGTTCAACGTAATGATAAAAAGTCATTTGTTTAATGTTCTGCTCACCTAAATCAGGCAAGACCCGAGATACATAGCTATTAAATAACGGGTTTGGTGAAAATAAAATCATCTGATCAGCCGTTAAGGTATCGCGATATCGATAGAGTAAATAAGCAACACGTTGTAAAGCAGCTGATGTCTTACCGCTACCCGCCACACCTTGTACAACAAGAAACTTACTACGTTCATTTCGAATAATTTTGTTTTGTTCTTGCTGAATCGTTGCAACAATACTGCCCATTTTTGAACTAGCAAATTGCCCGAGGACATTTTGTAGCATCTGATCACCAATCGTTAATCCGGTATCAAACATACCCATTAATTTACCTTGTTTGATAACATATTGGCGTTTAAGCTCCATCTCTCCGTCAATTTCACCAACAGCTGTTTGAAAAGATGCAGGTCCAGGTGAGTAGTCATAATACATACTTGAGATTGGTGCACGCCAATCGTAAACAATAAAATCCTCATCATTTTGATCCATTAATGACGACGTACCAATATAAATTTTTTCTGTTTCATTACTATCTGTTTCGGTAAAATCAATGCGACCGAAATATGGCTTTTCCTTTAAATCTAAAAGCTTATTCATTTCAGAGGCTAATTGACCATGGCTTCTTTCTCTTTCTGATAAAAATTCAGCTTGTTGTTTCAAGCTCGCCTGTGTTTCAATTGCATCATCGATTTCGGTTAAGTTAACTGTCACATCATCCCAAAAGTCTTTTCTAATGCCAATGACTCGTTCTTTTATTAATGCCATATATGCTTTTAATCGTTTAATTTTATCTTCAATATAATGACCGACTTCTTCCACTCGGTTATACTCCTCTTGCCAATCTTTATTCTGTTTCGGCATATTTCCACTCCTATCTCACAAAAAACTAACTTCAACTAGTTTGCACTTACCCTTTATGATATGTCATTATCCACGAAAAAACTATAAATGTCGATTGGATTACTAACTTTCTTTTTTTAATCCGATACGGTATGATTAATAGTTAGAGACGCGAAGTATTTTGAAGGAAGGGATCTGTATCCAAGAAGAAAAACTTGTAAAACGGACCGTCACCATTATGTGGATCGCAAACTTTTTTATCTCAGGAAGTATCACGATGGTGCAGCCATTTTTGTCGCTTTACATTAACACAGTGCGGAGTTCGGTTATTCTGCCGTCTTCATTTCTACAAGTTTACTGTTATTATTGTCTGGGATTTTAATGGTGATTGCTAAAACCCGTTACCCCGAACTCGCCTCTAATGAACATTAGAGTTTGAAAGCCAACGAACCTATTTCGGTTTAGTTGGCTTTTACTATCTTACTCCATTATTAAGCTTATCTTTTTGCAATCAAATCAATTTCAACTTTAACGTTCTTTGGAAGCTTGCTCACTTCAATTGTTGCACGAGCTGGATAGGGCTCAGTTAAAAATTGTGCATATGTTTTGTTTAAGCGATCAAAATCTGTTAGATCGGTTAAGTAGATGGTAAATTTAACGACATTCGTAAACGTTAAGTTTGCTTCCGTTAAAATTGCTTCTAAGTTCTTCATCACTTGAATCGTTTGATCTTCAATCGTGTCACCAACTACCTCCATTGTTTTTGGGTCCAACGGAATTTGACCCGAGACAAAAACTAAGTCACCTAAATCTATCGCTTGTGAATAAGGGCCGATTGCTTTTGGCGCTAAAGCTGTTTGAATTTTTTTATTTGCCATATTGCTCTTCCTTTCTACGTGTAACTAATTTGTATTTTAACATAACTCGTTTTCTCTGGTAACATGTAATTAATACTACATTCTTATGAAGGAGAATTTATATGATTAAAACGTTTCAACTTAGGACTGAGGCACATAGTGATATGGTCGAAATCACCACTCAGATTCAAAAGTGGTTAAGAGATGAGCATATAACAGACGGTATTGTTCTGGTTTCTTCAATGCACACAACGGCTGGGATTACGGTTAATGAAAATGCTGATCCAGATGTAAAAACAGACTTTTTACGTCGTCTGGATGAAGTTTATCCTTGGGATCATAATAAAGATCTTCATATGGAAGGTAACACAGCTGCTCATATGAAAACAAGCACAGTTGGACATGCCCAAACATTGATTGTCTCAGAAGGAAGACTTGTATTAGGCACATGGCAAGGCGTCTACTTCTGTGAATTCGATGGCCCTCGATCAAGAAAGTACACCGTAAAAGTTATTCAAAACGGTTAACTTTTAAATTAATTGCTTTAATTGATTAACAGCCGTTACTAGGTCGGTATGGATAATGTGATCGAATAAATCGTCCATTGGCGTCGGTTCACGGTTAATAATGGCCATTGGAATCCCGTACTGCTTAGCTGAGTTAGGTAGCAAACTAAATGGAGTAACTAGTAATGATGTGCCCAGAACAAGCACTAAATCGCTCGATGCGATTGCCTGTTCCGCTTCATAATGCTTGGTAATCGGATCACCAAACAGAACAATATCTGGCTTAACAACAGTTGCACAGCCCTCTGTTCTACAATGTGGCACATCATGCTCCATTAGATACGGCAAATCACAATGCGCCCCACACGCTGGACAAGTCGCTGTATTTAAATTTCCATGATATTCAATGACGTGCTTATTTCCTGCTAAGTTGTGCAAAGAATCAACGTTTTGCGTCACAATCGAGATGTCTTTACCACTTGCTTCGAGTTCCGCAATAAAATTGTGGACTTGATTTGGTTGAAAATTTTTCAACATATTAATTTGAAAAATTTCTTTATATTTGAGCCAAAAATCTTCAGGATCCTTTGTATAATAATTGACTGACGTATAATACTCACGTGAGCGATCCGCTGTCCAAATACCATCTGATGACCTAAAGTCTGGAATACCACTAGCTGTCGATACACCTGCTCCCGTAAGAAAGACGATTGATTTTGCATCTGAGATTAGCTTTGCTAGTTGATTAATTTTCTCCACAGTTATCAAGCTCCTTTAACACCATTCTACCACATACAGGACTTAGTCGTTGAATAAAGCAACATAGATTTCTTGATCTGGACCAAATGATTGCCATACAACACGATTGTACAATAAATAGCGTTGGTGAGTAAAGATGATAACTCACTAACGCTATTTTATTTGCCTGTCTGTCGAAATAACTTCATTGACTAGAAAACACGAATCATTGAGTGGAAGGTTACGCGGTAATTTCCACTCTAGGCGGACGCTTTCGGGCCTACAGGATGTAGGTCATGCAAGCGTCGTCACAAATGTTTTCGGTGGGACGAGTAACCGCAGTCCCACGACGTGACGGTTTTAGCTTGCCTTCCTAAGTCTCAGCCCCTTGTTCGCGGTAAAGCCAACATTGATTAACAAGTGCCCCAACAGTTAGTCGGACTGTATGGTTGAGCTTCTTAATTACTGATGGTTTTATGGTTTTATCATTAATAGTTTGTATTTCTACCGTGATTTATCTATTATGAAATTCATTCAAATATTAATCTAAAGTCACATTCTAACTATTATTCTTCCTAATGA
>CAZONN010000081.1:2359-6626 GCA_964581235.1 uncultured Amphibacillus sp. | reverse complement strand
AAGCGATCAATAAACTATGATTAATTGAATGTATTAAGGAAAATAGTGAAGCGTCGTAAGACCGTTCACCAAATGACAGGGGCACCAAACAGAAGTGCGGTAGATTGTAAGCAGAACACATGAAAATGGGTAGTGCCGAATCAACAATGAGCGTATTCGCCAATCGCTTAGTCGATGATGCGTCCACCGACAATAAACCGTCATACCACCGCGAAAAGCTGACGAAAAGTGTCGGTCAATCAATCAGACAAAATCTTGCTTATTTAACGCAGTCAACTGGCAAGCCTGTTCATCATGATTTAAATGCTCTACGAGGTTTTTAAAAACGTTTAAGCAATGAGGTTAAATGAGATATAGATTTAATTAATAATTATTCGTTGTTAAATCACTTTCCCCTTTTTCTTTGCGCTTTCATCTTTAACTATTCCAATTGTCAATCCAATTGATAGTCCAATGGGTAGTGCCATGCTAATATTCTCGAATAAGACTAAACCAAATAGAAGGCCAAGACTTAAACCGAGCGACATATAAATACCTGTGTAATATCCGCTTGACACAAGATCGTGTTGTTCGGTTATATGAGATTCAATCTCGTTAATGAATTTCGTGTGTTCTTTAATCACTTGCTTGTTAAGAGTTTCTTTTTGATCTAATAACCGTGAGATATGGTCTTCAAAATCAGACAAGTATTGTGCACAAGGTTCACAATCTATTGAAAATTCTACCAGTCGACTAATCATTCGTTCACATTTTTCTAGCTCAAGGTGCTTAACGGGCTTTGGATCTATTGTATTCCTTATTTCATTAAGCCTTAATTTAAGTTTCTCTGCACGATTATTGTTCACTTTTCAACCTCCAAAATAACTTTAATAATATAAGTTTAAATGTCATTGATAAATTCCAAATCAATATCGATAAAGCTTACTAATGCAAGGGTTATTGACACACCAAAAAATAAGCAAATCATCGCAACGCTACCTATCAAATTAAAAATATCGTAATGTGTTGGATTAACAAAAGCATAATATATAAGATCACTCACAAACATGGCACTTGCAACGTATTGAAGACTGTTAGCGACTATTTGTAGTGTCACTTCCCAAATTTTCTTCTCATTGATTACAATTCCCAATGTTTTCAACTTCCCTCTTTTATAATTTAAACTTAGATTTAAGAATAATGAGAGGAATTGGATAGAGAGAAAAATCCATATGTTAACGGATGCTAACGGTCTTATTGCTAAAAAATAAATAAAAGCAGAGATAAAAATGATGAGATTTAGCGAACCGAAATAGCTATTCAGATTTGGGATATAAAGATATGCCTTTCTTTTAGAATGGCTGGGTTGATGAACTTGAATACTCTCTAGATTTACTCCTGTAATTAATTCAGTTAGAGCTTTCTTTTGTAGATGATTAGCCATAAGTTGATTATCTATTTCTGATATTTTATTTGTTAAGACAGCTTCTTTATCTGATCCAGATCTAAAAAAACTTTGAATCTCTTGGATCGAAAAATTTAAGCTTCTTAACTTTTTAATTTCCAATAAGCGTTTGATGTTCTCTTCACTGTAATCACGATAACCATTTTCCTTTTTATTCACTTGAATTAAGTCGCACGATTCATAATATCGAATCGCTTTTTTTGTCAATTTTGTATGTTCGATAACTTTTTTTAATTGCATATGATCGCCTCCATTTAAGAGCAACATACACTATACCCTTGGGGACAGGTCAAGTTTATTAATTAGTTTTTAAAAATAAACTTGATTAATTCTTAAAAATAGATCATTGACTCCCGTTTCTCTAAAACTTTGTTAATTTAATTATAACAAAAACCCCTCAGATGGGAATCTTAAGGGGTAAAACTTTACAATCTTTTTTGTTTGAATCGTATTATCGATTAACAACTTTCAATAATGGTGGCACAAGAGCTGTTGTCACAATCGCAGCAACGATTGCTTCAGCGAGTCCATTTGTAAGAAACACAGTTAAAATAGCATTGAAAATAGCACCAACACTGTCTACACCAATCGCTTGAGCATAAGCATCGTGGAAAAAGAAAGCAATTGATCCCATAACTAAAAATGTGTGAATAAAAGTTGATAGTAGACCTGTTAGAAATAAAGCAGGTTTCTGTTGGAATTTAGTTTTTTCGAAAATACGTTTAGTAGCTTTATAAAGATAAAAAGGAATAATCCCAAGCAGCACTCTAGGTACAATCGCAATAAACAATGCCCAAAATCTTGCTGACCCGACATCGACTAGATCAACAAATGGAGAAAAGGCAAAGGATAACAGACTTGGTGATAACGTATTGATAATAATACTCGTTAAACCAAATATAAACCCTTGGAGAGCACCAATTCTCGGTCCTAAAAGGATTGAAGCGATAATAACCGGGATATGGATGATTGTCGCTTTAATAATAACCAGGTTAATAAAACCAAAAGGTGTAAAAGCAAATAATAGAATAATGGAAATAAAAATGGCAGTTAACGTGAATTTCTTAATATCCAATCTCAGCTACCCCCTAAAATTATATCAATTCGTAAAAATCGCAGCTTAATATTAAACAAAAATGAAAGTATCGTTATTCTACCACTTAATATAAAAAGACTCCAATTATATTTCATCTGTTTCAGATGAAGTAATCTGGCGAGACGATCACTTCGAAATGAAGAGGAAAATACAGTTAAAGATCAGCTTGAAATATCTGCGAATTGGGTGAAGTCTTGGTCATTTCATATTTTTTCAATGAATTAATTTAAATAGTTTGTCACGACGTAACCGACTGCCTTAGCTGCAACAAGTAGAGAATCTTCATCAATATCAAATTTCGGGTGATGATTAAAATAAGGTTGATCAACGCCTTTTGGTGTACAGCCGATAAAGAAATATGAACCGGGAATTTTTTCGGTGTAATAGGCAAAATCCTCTGATGGTGCCATTTTAGGTACCTCAATCACTTCTTTAATATCGCTATCATCAAGTTTAGTCAATGTATCTGCTACAAACTTAGTTAGTTCAGGGTCATTATACAATGGCGGATAGCCGATTTCATATTTGAGCTCACAATTCACACCGAAAGTGACTTCAATTCCATTGACGATTCGCTCAAGCTCTTCTCTAATCATCGCCTCTGTTTGATAGTTGTAATAACGGATATCACCTTCAATTTCGATGGTGTCTTTAATTATGTTAGAGGTTCCTTTGCCATCAAAAGAGCCAATCGTGACAACGCCTGTCTCCAGCGGATCTAGTCTCCGACTGACGATTGTTTGAATGGTCGTGACGAAATGGGCTCCTGCGACAATTGCATCATTTGCTTTATGTGGAGAAGAGCCATGTCCACCTCTTGCTTTTAATTTTAATTTAAAATAAGAGCGTCCGCTAAATGCATGTTCACTCCGATAGCCAACAGTTCCTGCTGGGGCAATCGGTAAAATGTGAATCCCGAAAATAGCATCAACATCATCAAGATAGCCAGCTTCAATTATTGACTTAGCTCCTCCAGGCGGTAGTTCTTCAGCGTGTTGATGAATAATTTTTATCGTACCAGCGAGTTCATCTTTTAATTCAATCAGACAATCTGCTAAGACAAGCAAGTATGCGGTATGTGCATCATGTCCACACGCATGCATAACACCTTCATTTTTAGACTTAAAAGGGACGTCTGCTTCTTCTTGAATCGGCAGCGCATCAAAGTCAGCTCTTAACGCGACTGTCTTGCCAGGTTTACCACCTTTAATTGTCACAATAATGCCATAACCGTTGCCGACATTTGTCTCAATTTCAACGGCTTTCCCTTGATAAAAATTTTCAATATATTTAGCTGTATTTTTTTCTTGAAATGATAGTTCCGGATATTGATGTAAGTGACGGCGGATTTGAATCATTTCTCCATGACGTTGTTCTAACATTGTGATTAATTTTTTCATAAAACACCTAATCCTTTCATCATTGGTTTTTAAATGATTTTAATGAATTAATTTTAGCATACTCATGGGCAATTACAGAAAAAACAAGTGAGAAATCATCGTTTATTTTAGTAAAAGTAATTAATAACTAGGGGATTATGGTAAAATAAACTTAACTTACTCTACTTTCGGATAGATTAGAAAAAATATTTGGGGGCTTGTTTAATGAAAAAATTTTTATTTCGATTAGTTCCATATTTGTTATTGGTTGGTTTGATGATTCTTTTAAATTATTTATTTTTACCCGCGTTGACCATTCATTCACCAGGATTCAGATTATTTATCGGG
>CAZONN010000081.1:0-2259 GCA_964581235.1 uncultured Amphibacillus sp. | reverse complement strand
CAGTTTGTTCCAGCCGATTCATACACACAAATTAATATAGAAAACGAGCCTTTCCGGGTGACGCCATTGGAGTACTCTGGCTTTATGCAATGGTTGAATAACCGAAAAGAGGGGATTCCGAATTATTTAAAGGTTGACATGGTTTCAGGTGAAGTGACCGTCGAAGACTTGGATGAAAATATTAAGTACAGTCATTCTGAGCGATTTTCTCGAAACGTAAAGCGTCATTTAAGAAAACATTATCCAACAACGATGTTTAGATCGCCGTCATTTGAAGTTGATGATCAAGGCCATCCCTATTATGTTGCGACAACTTATGAAAACAAATTTTTCTTTAGGCAACAAGAGCCGAGCGGTGTAATTATCTTAGATGCGGTTACTGGAGAAACGGAAGCTTACGAATTAGGTGAAATCCCGACATGGATGGATCGAATTTTTTCGGCAGAATTAATCCTTGATCAACTAAACTATCACGGAAAATATACCAATGGATTTTGGAACAGTGTCTTTCAAAAGCGTGGTGTGACACAGACGACAGAAGGTTATAATTACATTCCGATGAACGATGATGTCTTTCTCTACACAGGTGTGACGTCGGTTAACAGTGATGCATCAAATATTGGTTTTTACCTTGTTAATTTACGAACAAAAGAAGCTGAGTTTTATCCGGTGACATCTGCAGATGAAATTTCTGCAATGGCGTCAGCAGAAGGTAGCTTACAGCAAATGCGCTATACATCAACATTTCCCATATTAATTAGTTTAAGTGATCGTCCTTATTATATTTCGTCATTGAAGGATGACTCTGGCTTGGTTCGTGCGTATGCATTAGTAGATGCGCAGGATTATCAAAAAGTGTTGACCAGTGATACGGTAGATGGCTTGATTGCACAATTAGGTGGTGCATCTGGAGGCGTGAATGAGCCGATTGACATCGAAGAGATAGAAACAGTTGATGAATTAACAGTAATTAGTGGTCATGTTGAAAACATTTCACAAGCCGTTGTAGCTGGTGACACGATCTATTACTTTATGATTGACGGCTCGATCTATAAAGCGTCAATTACATTAAGCGATCAACTCCCGTTTGTTGATTTAGAAACAGAGCTTACTGGAGAAGTTAATCAGGACAACGTATTCCGTTCCATTACAATTATTGAATAAGTAATCGACGCCTCATACACACCTGTTGCAATGATGAAAGAGCAATAGATTGACCGGATATTTACCTTTGACCATCATTTTGATCTGCTGTGTGCAAAAGTGATTCGATAATTGTGGCATAAAAAAAGAGGATTGATCTTAAGAAATCAGTCCTCTTTTTTTTATAAACAATTTAAAATCAGAAAAATCGCAACCGCAATACTAGCTCATTTCATGGTATGATAGACACAATATTTAAAGTGACAAAGTAGGGGTTATAATGAAGGAAATAGTCGAAAAGACAAAAAAATTAAACACAATAGATACATTGATCGATGATCTTCGAGCATTAGGTGTAAATAAAGGTGCAACGATCATTGTTCATTCGTCTTTATCTTCAATCGGTTGGGTCAATGGTGGTTCAATGGCTGTGATTGAAGCATTAACGAATGTCGTCACAAATCAGGGAACAATTGTGATGCCTGCTCAAAGTGGCGAATGGAGTGAACCGAGTAAATGGGGTAATCCCGCAGTTCCTGAGTCTTGGTGGGAGGAAATCCGCCAAACAATGCCGGCTTATGAGAAAGATAAGACACCGACATGGGGAATGGGACAGATTACTGAGGTTTTTCGCAAGTATCCAAATGTCGATCGTAGTGATCATCCGGCTGTTTCCTTTATTGCATGGGGAAAAGATCGAGATTATATCCTCGCTAACCATTCGCTTGATTTTAGCCTCGGTGAACAGTCACCACTCGCAAAGCTTTATGAATTGGATGCTCAAGTTCTATTTGTTGGTACGGGTTATGAGACAAATACTGTTTTTCACCTTGGAGAATATCGAGCACCTGGTTCGGAAATTGTCAAAGAAGGGGCATCAGTTTTAGTAGATGGACAGCGTACTTGGCGAACTTATCATGATATTGAGTTTGCCGAAGAAGAGTTTGAACAAATCGGGGAAAATTTCGAACGTGAATATAAAGTAGTGAAAGGGTTGATTGGACAAGCGGAATCGCGACTGTTTTCGGTTAAAGAAGCGGTTGATTGTTCAGAAAATTATTTCGCACAAAAAAGAGTCAAGTAATTAAAGTTTATGAGCATTCATTTTATGTTACA
>CAZONN010000080.1:1174-6696 GCA_964581235.1 uncultured Amphibacillus sp. | reverse complement strand
TTAAAGTAATTGGCGATACCGATATAACTGGGACACGTGTTCACTTTAGTCCAGATCCTGAAATTTTCAAAGAAACGATTGAATATGACTATGAAACATTACTCTACCGAATTCGAGAACTCGCCTTTTTAAATAAAAAAATTAAAATAAACATTGAAGATAAAAGAATCGGTAAAGAGAAAAAACAAAGCTTTTATTACGAAGGCGGAATAAAAGAATATGTTGAATACATGAATCGTTCAAAAGAAGTGATTCATGAGGCATTCTTTGCTGAAAAAGAAGAAGATGACATCATTGTAGAAGTCGCGCTTCAGTACAATGATGGCTATGCAAGTAATATTTATTCGTTTGCAAATAATATTCACACTCACGAAGGTGGTATGCATGAATCAGGTTTTAAAACAGCACTTACACGTGTGATTAATGATTATGCAAGACGAAGTAAAATTTTTAAAGAAAATGATGAAAACTTATCTGGAGACGATGTGCGTGAGGGAATTACCGCAATTGTTTCAATCAAACACCCTGATCCACAATTCGAAGGACAAACGAAAACAAAGCTTGGTAATAGTGAAGCGAGAACAATTACTGATTCTGCATTTAGCCAAATGTTTTCTACCTTTTTAGCAGAAAATCCAGATACAGCAAGGATCATTGTTAATAAAGGGATGATGGCATCTCGTGCACGACTTGCCGCTAAAAAAGCACGTGAATTAACGCGTAGAAAAGGTGCTTTAGAGATTTCAAATCTACCAGGAAAATTGGCTGATTGTTCGTCACGCGATGCAACGATTAGTGAACTGTACATCGTGGAAGGTGACTCAGCTGGAGGTTCAGCTAAACAAGGTAGAGATCGACATTTCCAGGCTATTTTGCCGTTACGAGGTAAGATTCTTAACGTTGAAAAGGCAAGACTCGATCGAATTTTGTCAAATAATGAAATTAGATCAATGATTACCGCAATGGGTACTGGAATAGGTGAAGACTTTGATATTACTAAAGCTAGATATCATAAAGTTGTCATTATGACGGATGCTGACGTAGATGGTGCACATATTCGAACGCTATTATTGACGTTTTTCTATCGTTTTATGCGTCCATTAATTGAATATGGCTATATTTATATCGCACAACCACCACTTTACAAAGTACAACAAGGAAAAACTGTTAGATATGCATATGATGATCGAGAACTAGATATCATCTTAGAAGAACTACCAAAACAACCAAGACCAGGCTTACAAAGGTATAAAGGTCTTGGAGAAATGAATGCAGATCAATTGTGGGAAACAACAATGGATCCAGACAACCGGACACTCTTACAAGTTAAATTAAATGATGCGATTGAAGCGGATCAAATCTTTGATATGTTAATGGGCGATAAAGTTGAACCAAGACGAGAATTTATTGAAGAAAATGCCGTCTATGTTAAAAATTTAGACGTATAAGTCGACTAAAAAAATCACTAAAAATAGTTAAATGTTAAAATAGATTATTCAGGTCCTCAGCTTGATAGGAGGTAATTTAATGGCGGATAATAAACGTCCCCAAGTACAAGAAATTAGTATTGGTAAAGAAATGCGTACATCTTTTTTAGATTACGCAATGAGTGTGATCGTTTCACGAGCAATTCCAGACGTTCGTGACGGATTAAAACCAGTTCAAAGACGTATTTTATATTCTATGAATGATTTAGGTATGCATGCAGATAAAGCATATAAAAAATCTGCTAGAATCGTCGGTGACGTTATTGGTAAGTATCACCCACACGGTGATTTAGCCGTTTATGAAGCAATGGTTCGAATGGCACAAGAATTTAGCTATCGAAATATGTTAGTTGACGGTCACGGTAACTTTGGTTCAGTTGATGGTGACCCTGCAGCTGCAATGCGTTATACCGAGGCCAGAATGTCTAAGATATCAATGGAATTATTAAGAGATATTAATAAAAATACAGTTGAGTATCAGGATAACTATGATGGATCTGAAAGAGAACCACAGGTCTTACCTGCTCGTTTCCCAAACTTACTCGTTAACGGGACATCGGGTATTGCAGTCGGTATGGCTACAAATATTCCACCACACCAATTAGGAGAGACAATTGATGCTGTTTTAGCTGTCAGTGAAAATCCAGATATTACAATTGATGAATTGATGGAAAGCTATATTTACGGTCCAGATTTTCCAACAGGGGGTCTTATTTTAGGTCGATCTGGCATTCGAAAAGCGTTCGAAACAGGTAGAGGCTCAATTACAATTCGAGCAAAAGTAGAAATTGAAGAACAAAAGAATGGTAAAACGACAATCCTCGTTAATGAATTGCCTTATCAAGTAAACAAGGCGAAATTAATTGAAAAAATTGCTGAACTAGTAAGAGATAAGAAAATTGAAGGCATTACTGATTTACGTGATGAATCTGATCGAAATGGTATGAGAATTGTGATGGAACTTCGTCGCGATGCAAATCCGAATGTATTATTAAATAATTTATATAAGCAAACAGCGTTACAATCTTCATTTGGAATTAACATGTTAGCTTTAGTTAATGGACAACCGAAAGTTCTCAGCTTAAAAGATAGTTTAAACCATTATCTTGACCACCAAAAGGACGTTATTAGACGACGGACACAATTTGAGTTAGATAAAGCTGAAAAAAGAGCACATATTTTAGAAGGTCTTCGAATTGCACTAGACTATATCGATGAAATTATTGCTTTAATTCGCGGTTCGAATACGGCTGATATAGCTCGTGAAGGTTTAATTACCAACTTTAAATTAACTGAAAAACAAGCGCAAGCCATTCTAGATATGAGGTTACAACGCTTAACTGGTTTAGAGCGTCAAAAAATAGAAGAAGAATATGAAAATTTATTAAAACTAATTGAAGAATTAAAAACGGTTTTAGAAAATGAAGAAGAACTATTAAAGATTATCAGAGAAGAATTAATCGAAATTAAAGAGAAATTTAATGACGAACGCCGAACAGAAATTGTTATGGGCGGAGCTGATTTCTTCGAAGATGAAGATTTAATTCCTGAAGAAGATATTGTTGTTTGTTTAACTCATCGTGGGTATATTAAACGACTTCCATCTTCAACGTACCGCACTCAAAATCGTGGTGGACGTGGCGTACAAGGTATGAGTACAAATGATGATGACTTTGTTGAACACTTAGTTTCAGCATCGACTCATGATACGATACTCTTCTTTTCAAATAAAGGAAAAGTCTATCGTTTGAAAGGTTATCAAATACCTGAATACGGGAGAGCTGCTAAAGGCTTACCAATTGTTAATATTTTGGAAATCGAAAAAGATGAGTGGATCAATACAGTTATTCCAGTTCCTGAATTTGATGAAGAAAAATATTTATTCTTTACAACGAAATATGGTATTTCTAAACGAACGTCATTAAGTCAATTTGCTAATATCCGTCGTAATGGAATCATTGCGCTTAGCTTGCGTGATGAAGATGAACTTATTTCAGTTCAATTAACAGATGGTACAAAGGATATTATGATCGCAACTAGAAATGGTTATTTAATTCGATTTGATGAACAACAAATCCGTTCAATGGGACGTGCTGCAGCGGGGGTTAAAGGTATTTCACTGCGTGATGAAGATCAAGTTATTTCGATGGAAATAATCGAAGAAGATCACTATATATTAAACGTTACTGAAAATGGCTACGGTAAACGAACAGTCGAAGATGAGTATCGAATTATCAACCGAGGTGGTAAAGGAGTCTTTACTGCAAACATAACTGATAAAACTGGTCCAGTTGTTGCGGTGAAATCAGTTAAAGGTGATGAAGATTTAATGATCATGACTGTTTCAGGTGTGTTGATTAGAACGCCAATTGATTCAATCTCAATTACTGGCCGAAACACACAAGGTGTTCGTTTAATTCGTTTACAAGATGATCAAAAAGTTGCAACTGTAGCTTGTGTCGAAAAAGAAGAAATTGAACAAGAAGAAGAAATCAATCAAAACAATCAAGAGTAATTACTTTATTTTCTAGGTAGGTGAAACCAGATGTTTATTCATCCGAATCAACTTGTTGAAAAATGTTTAATTATAAGTGATGTGTTTGGCCAAACCAATTATCCAATTGTTGAAAAAGATACAATTGTAACAACAACACATATTAGAGTGTTAAACAGTTTTTTAATCGATCGAGTGGAGGTTTCTCCTAAACTAGTCAATGGCCAACCGTTTACGCCAACAAAAGTACTTACTGATGATCGGAAATTGATTAAAAAAGAAAAAATGCAAAAACAAATTTTACCGTTTATTGAACATTATCAAACAGTCGTAGATGAATATCAAAAAATGTTTAAACAATGGCAAAGTGGTAAACCTTTAGATATCCAACAAGTGAGACAATTATTTATTCCTTTATTTGAACGTGTGGATGAGCATCAGGCGAAAATATTTCTGTTGGGGAAACTTTCAACAAAAAACAGATACCTCTATGATCACAGCGTTTCAGTTAGTTTATTGGCAATTATTTTGGCTAAGCGACTAGGGTTTGAAAAAGAATCAACTCAAATCGGATTAGCTGCTTTAATTGCAGATAGTGGGATGTTAAAAGTAAACCAAAGGATTTTAAATCTTAAGGGGAAATTGTCTAACGCGGACTTTACTGAAATAAAAAAGCATACTATTTTTTCATATCGTTTAGTTGAAAGAAACGCTGCTTTAATGAAATCAGTTAAGCTAGCCATTTTACAGCACCATGAACGTATCGATGGGACAGGCTATCCATTAGGATTAGATAAAGAGAAAATTAATCCATATGCAAAAATTATCTCAATTGTAGATACTTACCATGCGATGACTTCTTATCGTGCCTATCAAAATAAACAATCATTTTATCAAGCTGTTGTTAATATGCAAAAGGAAGCGAATAAACAATTTGATCATCGCTACTTAAAAGTATTTATTACTTGTTTAGAAGATGCACTTTTAGAAGAAAAGGTTTACCTGTCAGATGGTCAAACAGGTACAATTGTTGCATTAAGATTTACTTCTTATCCAGAGATAATTGTTCAAAACCATGATACCCATGAGATATTGTCATTACTTGAGCAAGAAAACTTAAAAATCGAGTCACTTATTCAAAGATAAAATATGCTTTTAACTAGTATAGAGTTGTTCTAATTTGCACAACTCTATTTTTGTTAAATTTGAATTGTTAACAACATGTGAATGTGTGAACGATATTTTTTTGATGATAGATGGAATAAAGGCTTGAATTAATCTCACGGTTGTCGTATTGTAATTAACAATAGAAAAACAGATCAATTATAATTGACAAAATTGAAGGAGGAGTTCGTGCAATGACGGAGGACAAATTTGCAAAAGAAGGGCTAACATTTGATGACGTGTTACTTATTCCAGCAGAATCAGAAGTTTTACCAAGAGATGTTTCAATTCGGGCAAAGCTTACAGATAATCTAAAGTTAAATATTCCAATTTTAAGTGCTGGTATGGATACTGTAACTGAAGCAGAGATGGCAATT
>CAZONN010000080.1:0-1074 GCA_964581235.1 uncultured Amphibacillus sp. | reverse complement strand
GGTATTTTAACAAATCGTGATCTTCGTTTTATTGAGGATTATTCAATTAAAATTTCAGATGTGATGACGAGTGAAAATTTAGTCACGGCATCTGTTGGCACAACACTTGATGAAGCAAGTAAAATCTTGCAGAAACATCGGATTGAAAAATTACCGTTAATTGATGATCAAGGTGTATTAAAAGGCTTAATTACTATTAAAGATATTGAAAAAGTAATTGAATTCCCTAATGCAGCAAAAGACAGTCAAGGACGTCTACTCTGTGGAGCTGCTGTTGGTGTCACTGCTGACACAATGACTCGGATTGATAAGTTAGTTGAAGCGGGTGTTGATTGTATCGTCATTGATACAGCTCATGGCCATTCAAAAGGTGTGATTGATCAAGTTAAGCGTGTGCGAGAAAGACATCCAGATTTAGATATTATTGCTGGTAATGTGGCAACAGGTGAAGCAACGCGAGCGCTAATTGAAGCTGGTGCATCAGTCATTAAAGTAGGTATTGGACCTGGTTCAATTTGTACGACTCGGATTGTTGCTGGTGTTGGTGTACCGCAAATTACTGCCGTTTATGATTGTGCTAAAGTTGCGGATGAATATGGTGTACCTGTTATTGCTGATGGTGGGATTAAGTATTCTGGTGATATTCCGAAAGCAATTGCTGCTGGAGCAAAAGCAGTTATGCTAGGTAGTTTACTTGCAGGTGTAACAGAAAGTCCAGGTGAAACGGAAATATTCCAAGGACGTCGTTATAAAGTATATCGTGGCATGGGTTCTGTTGCTGCGATGAAGTCAGGTTCAAAAGATCGTTACTTCCAAGATACAAATGATACTAAGAAATTAGTGCCTGAAGGTATTGAAGGAAGAACAGCTTATAAAGGACCTCTTGCAGATACAATTCATCAACTTGTTGGTGGTTTACGTGCGAGCATGGGTTATTGTGGTTCAAAAGATATCGAAGCATTACGTTTAGAAGGACAATTTGTTCGCATGACTGGTAATGGTTTACGCGAATCGCACCCACATAATGTTCAAGTCACAAAAGAAGCACCAAACTACTCAGTTCAATAAGATCAA
>CAZONN010000079.1:0-6759 GCA_964581235.1 uncultured Amphibacillus sp. | reverse complement strand
AGGAGCTTCTACTAAACTATCTGCAATCTCAACATCACGGTTAACCGGTGCTGGATGCATAATAATTGCTTCTTTTTTCATTCGTCTTTCACGCTCAACTGTCAATCCAAACTGTTGTAAATAAGTATCCTTACCGTCATTTTCACTATCTTGATGACGCTCAGATTGAATTCTCAGTAACATGACCACATCAGCCGTTTCGATTGCGTCATCGATATCGACATAAGGAAAGTCTAAGCTATGATCTTGCCATTCAGGTTTAGCTGCAAAAGAAACATTTGCTCCTAATGTCCGGAGTGCATATGCGTTTGAACGCGCAACCCGACTATGAACAATATCACCTGCAATTAGGACATTTAAATTTTTAAAATTACGAAACTCTTTATACATTGTGTAGAGGTCTAACAGTGATTGCGTTGGATGCTCGCCTGCACCATCACCTGCATTAATAACGGGGATATCTAATTGTTTAGCTAATTCTTGAACGGCATTTTTTTGCGGGTGTCGAATAACGATCGCCTCTGCTCCAATCGAAGCAATTGTTTTTGCAGTATCATAAACTGATTCACCTTTAACCACACTTGAATGATCAACTTGAAAATCAATCACTTCAAAACCAAGTCTTTTCTCAGCCACTTCAAAGCTTAATTTTGTGCGTGTACTAGGTTCATAAAAAAGGTTTGTGACAAATCGTTTCTTACCTGTTGATTGGTCAGCATCCTTACTATTAACAAACCAATCTGTTCGTTTAATTAAATGAGAAATTTCTGCTTGAGTCATCGTTTTCATAGAGACAAAATTATTCATTTAGATTCACCCCGTAGATTTATTGTGTTGTTTGTGAAATTTTTATAAAAAGACTAGCCTATTAAATTAGCTAGCCTTATGATTTTATTCTGAGTCCACTTTTGCTTCAAAAAGATTGCCATTACCACGGCCTAGTTCTTTTCCTGGTAACAGTAAGTTTAAGATGACACCGATGATTGCCGCTAATGCCATACCTGCTAGTTCAATGTCAACTCCACCGATTGAGAACTTAACCATTGCGCCACCGATACCAATAACTAAGATAACTGAAGAGATAATTAAGTTACGATTTTCAGCAAAATTTACTTGATTATCAATTAACATTCTTAAACCACTTGAAGCGATGATACCGAACAGTAAGATTGACACACCACCCATAACTGGGGTAGGTATTGACATAATGACTTCTGAAACAATTCCGATAAAACCGAACAGTACCGCAAGTACGGCTGCTCCTCCAACAACGAACACACTAAAAATTCGCGTAATTGCTAACACACCAATATTTTCGCCATAAGTTGTATTCGGTGGTCCGCCTAGAGCTGAAGCAATGATTGTTGCTACCCCATCACCTAAAATTGAACGGTGTAAGCCCGGGTCTTTTAAGAAATTACGGCCAACAACGTTTGAAACAACCATTTGATCACCAATATGCTCAGCAATGGTTACTAGTGCAACTGGAACCATTAGAGCAAGTAAACTCCAGTTAAAGACTTCAAACGGTGAGTAATGCACAAACGGAATCACAAACTCTGGTGCGACAAAGATTGCACTGAAAAACTCTCCAACTGAACCAGCTGATACGATTTGATTCCAACTTGCAACAATGCCTGAATAATCAACAACATTTACAATTAGCGCATAAACATAGCCAACGACAATTCCGACTAAAATCGGAATGACTCCCAAAAATCCTTTGAAAAATAGCGATCCAAGTATTGCTACAGTAAGCGTTACAAGTGCGACAGAGAAGTGTAAACCGCTGTATGCTCCATTGACATTCATCGCCATATCAATAGCTGTTGGTGCAAGACCTAAACCAATGACGATAATGACTGGTCCAACAACAATTGGCGGTAAAATTTTCATCAACCATTCGGTACCAAAGGCCATAATTAACAAAGCTAGTAAGCCGTATACTATTCCAGCAAAGAAGCTACCTACCATTGCTCCGGGAACACCGAAATCTCCAATGGCAGTTACTAACGGTGCGATAAAAGCGAAACTAGAACCTAAGTAAGCAGGAATTTTACCCTTTGTAATTAATATATAAGCGAGCGTCCCTGTCCCACTTGAAACAAGCGCAACCGCTGGGGATAATTCTGTTAAGAATGGAACGAGTACAGTGGCACCAAACATTGCGAATAAGTGCTGTAAACTTAACATAAACCACTGTGATTTTTTTGGAACATCTCTTACGTCCATTACCATATCTAATCTTTTCATTTTTTTCTTCCCCTCTTCTATGTTTGTATAAAAAAAGTCTCTTTGCAAGTTTGCAAAGAGACTTTTCAGTATGCTTAAGCACACAGTTATCCCCGTACAACCTTGCAAGCCTCTCTGGACTTGTTTTAAAGGTTTACTAAGTATTTATAATTTGTTTTGAAAAATATTGACTAAATCTTTATCATCGATTTCTTCTAACTGAACCGTAATAATTTCTGTTTGAGCAGTTGGAATGTTCTTTCCAATGTAGTCTGCTCGAATTGGTAATTCTCGATGGCCTCGATCGATTAAGACTGCTAGCTGAATTTGAGCGGGTCTGCCAAAATCAACTAATGCATCCATTGCTGCACGAACGGTTCGACCAGTATAAAGTACGTCATCGACTAGAACAACTTTCTTACCGTCAATTGCTAACTTAAAATCAGTTGTATGAACGGTCGGTTCAGCTTGTTCACTGACATGAGATAAATCATCTCGATAAAGGGTAATATCAATTTCACCAATTGGAATATCTACTCCTTCAATCTGGTTGATCTTTTTCTGAAGGCGTTCCGCTAATGGTACACCGCGTGTTTTAATACCGACCAATACGACATCATCAACACCCTTGTGATGCTCTAAGACTTCATGAGCGATCCGAGTTAAGGCTCGATTGATTGCTGGTTGATCAAGGACAACAGTTTTCTCCTTCATAAGTTGTACCCCCTTTAAAAATGATCGGAATCTCGTCAACCTTTACTTAAAATAACCATCTTCATTAAAAAACCCCTTTTCTCTGCGTGAGAAAAGGGATCTGAATATACGTATCCAAATAAAATGTAGCATTTTCCTTTTCAGTCTCACGGGACTGTGTTAAAGGTTATTTTATTAAATTCATTATTTCAAACTTTCAAGTGAAAGTCAATACATTTCTTTCGCTTTTTCTAAATAATTATTAAATGATTGTGGAGGATCAACCTCAAAATTCATCCGCTTTTTTGTACGTGGGTGATTAAAACCTAATTCACATGCATGAAGCGCTTGACCATCTTCTTGAATTGATTTCTTTCTACCATACTTTGGATCACCAACGATCGGAAATCCAATATACTTCATATGAACACGAATTTGATGCGTTCTGCCTGTTCTTAGACTACATTTAATAACGGTGTATTTTTGATTAATCCGTTCAATCACTTCAAAATAAGTAACCGCTTCTTTTGCCTTGTCAACGACAGCCATACTTTGACGATCTTTTGGATTACGACCTATAGGAGCTTCAATTGTTCCATATTCATGTGGAATCGCACCATGAACTAAAGCAAGATATGATCGCTTTGCTGAACGCTCTTTAAGTTGCTCAGCCAATGACTCATATGCCTCATTTGTTTTAGCAACGACTAATAAGCCACTCGTGTCTCGATCAAGTCGGTGGACAATTCCGGGTCGATCATCCCCGTTAATTGTTGCTAATCGATCTGTGTGGTGTAACAAAGCATGTACTAATGTTCCTGATTGATGGCCAGCTGCTGGATGTACAACCATACCTTTTGGTTTATTCACGACTAATAAATCATCGTCTTCATAAATAATATCAAGTGGAATTGCTTCTGGCTCAATTTCAATTGTTTTTATTTCTGGTTTACTCCAATTAATTTGATCATTTTCCTGAACGCGATAATTTGCTTTAACTTCCTCGCCATTTACCATCACTAAACCAAGCTTAATCCATGTTTGGATTTGTGCTCTTGAAACCCCTTTGACTAATTGAGTTAACATTTGATCTACTCGGGTTTTTGCTTCAGCTTCGGTCACATTATGTGTAAATTTAGTCATCTTTATTTGCGCCCTTTCCAAAGTCTTCTTTTAATACAACAATACCAATCATAATGACGCCAACGACTAATGCAGAATCAGCAATATTAAAAATTGGATAGCTATAAGAACCAAAATACATATCAATAAAATCAACAACTTCTTGATAGGCTAATCGATCAATAAAATTCCCGACCGCTCCACCTAAAATTAAACCAAGGCCAATACCTAGCCATTTGTTCTCTTGAGCATATTTTTTTATATAGTAAACAATCACGACAATTACAATCGCTGTTATGATGTAAAAGAACGTCATCTGTCCAGCAAGTATGCCCCAAGCAGCACCTGAATTTCGATGTGAGGTAATATATAAAAAATCATCAATAATTGAGATACTTTCTCTTAATTCCATGTTCGTCATTACAAGCCATTTTGTCACTTGATCAATGATAATCACTAATAAAGCTAATAGATAATAAAGCATAAACGTCCTCCATAGTCCAAATTAATAACTAAATTTTAGCACACTTCCAAACCTAAACTCAACTAGCCAGTATAATTAAAGCAAATCTTATAACCAAACAAAATCAGACAGCCTAAACTGTCTGATTTTGGTTTAATAATATTCGACGACGATGTCAGCACATCTTTCGCACAGATCCGGATGATTCACATTAGCACCAACTGTATCCGAAACAACCCAGCATCGATCACAACGCTCTTGATCATATTTTTCAACATGAACTTGAACATATTCATAATCTTTAAGCTGCTCATTTCCTTCAGTTAGAACATCAACTTTTGACACGATCAGCAATTGATCAAGTCGATCAATCTCAGCCAATAATTGCTTCGTTTCTGAATCTTTTGCAACAATCGTCACTTTTGCTTCAAGTGATTTACCAATCACCTTATCTGCTCTAGCTTCTTCCAACGCTTTTAAGATATCGTCACGTACCTTAACAAAGTGATCCCACTTCTCTAAGATACCCTCACTCTTTTCAATTTCTCTCACTTTAGGCATATCCGTTAATTGAACATACTTCACAGTTTGATTTGGAATATGACGCCACACCTCTTCTGCCGTATGCGTTAAGATTGGCGTAATTAATTTAACAATACTCACTAGCGTCTCATAATAAACTGTTTGAATTGCACGACGACGCTCACTATTTTCTGGCTCAATATAAAGAATATCCTTAGCATAATCTAAATAGAATGAACTCAATTCTTGCGAGCTAAATTGGTGAACTAAATTAAACACAGTCGAGAAATCATAGTTATCATAAGCTTTAGTTACACGGCTGATGATTTGTTGTAATTTAACAAGCATGTAACGATCCAACTCTTCAAGTTTGCTATCCTCGACCTTATGAATAGTTGGGTCAAAATTAGCTAAACTGCCAAGTAAAAACCTAAATGTGTTTCTAGTTTTTCGGTAACCTTCTGTTGTTTGACGGATAATATCATCTGATACACGGACATCGGATTGATAATCAACAGACGCAACCCAAAGACGTAAAATATCAGCACCATACTGCTTGATAATCTTCGCTGGAACAATCACATTTCCAACTGACTTACTCATTTTTCGTCCATTACCATCTAAGGTAAACCCATGAGTTAAAACAGCTTTATAAGGTGCTTTACCTGTCACAGCAACAGCTGTCGAAATCGATGAGTTGAACCAACCACGATATTGGTCAGATCCTTCTAAATAAAGATCAGCAGGTCTTCTTAACTCAGGGTTATCTACTAACACACCTTGGTGTGAAGACCCTGAATCAAACCAAACATCCATAATATCTGATTCTTTAGTAAATGTTCCATTCGGACTATGTTCAGACGTAAAGCCTTCTGGCAACAGATCTTTTGCCTCCCACTCAAACCAAATGTTTGATCCATGCTCTCTGAAAAGTTCTACAACATTAGCAATCGTTTCATCAGTAATAATAGGTGTCTGATCTTCACCGTAAAACACGGGAATAGGTACACCCCAAACACGTTGACGTGAGATGACCCAATCGCCACGATCTCTAACCATGTTAAATAGTCGTGTTTCTCCCCATTTAGGCAACCATTCAACATTGCCAATTTCCGCTAAGATTTCTTCGCGGAAATCTTTAATCGAGGCAAACCATTGAGGTGTTGCTCGATAGATAACTGGTTGTTTTGTTCGCCAGTCATGTGGATATGAGTGCGTAATAAAGTCTAATGACAATAGCGCATCCTTTTCTTTCAATAATTCAGTAATTATCTGGTTTGCTTTATCATAGAAAACACCTTCTAGACCTGGTGCTTCATCTGTAAATACACCTTTATAATCGACTGGCGAAAGTGCATCTAGGCCATGTTTTTGTCCAACAATAAAGTCATGCTCACCATGACCTGGTGCCGTATGAACAAGTCCTGTACCGTCTTCAGTCGTGACATGATCTGCAACAACAATTAGTGAATCACGATCATAGAATGGATGTTTTGCTACGAGACGGTCAGCTTCGGCACCTTTAAATGTCTGGTTAATTGAGTAATCAGTCCACTCAAGTTTTTCCGCAACTTTTTCTAATAATTGTTCTGCAACAATATATTTTTGATCATTAACGTTAACAACAACATAGTTTAGATTCGGATGAACAGCAATAGCCAAGTTAGCTGGTAGTGTCCATGGAGTCGTTGTCCAAATCACAAACTTCTCGTCTCCTGATAAAAGTT
>CAZONN010000078.1:0-6784 GCA_964581235.1 uncultured Amphibacillus sp. | reverse complement strand
TTATTATTCACGATATGAGGCAGCGATTAAGCTGCTTTATATCGTGATTTATTTTACAACCGCAAACGATCAGGAAGTCGGAACATTTGAGTTAGCTCCACTCGCAGGTTACGTCATTCAAATTGGGGCATATCAACAATTATCACAGTAAGGTAGGTTCTAAAAAAACTCACTATTTGTGTACGATTGTTAAACAGACCAAATAATACCGTTGTTTTTCGTTTTTCCTTTCGAACTGTATATTTTCAAGATTATATTAGTGATCGTTTTATCAAAACAGCTAAGTTGTTGGATATTTTAAAAGGTATACAATAGAGATGAATTCATTTGAAAGGAGGTCTCACATGCCCAAACTTCATGTAAAAATGAAGGATATTCCAAAGCAAGATCGTCCCCGTGAGCGGCTAGCCGAGTTTGGTGCGTCAGTTTTATCAAACCAGGAACTACTCGCGATTCTAATTGGTAGTGGTACGAGAAAGGAGAGTGTTCAAGAATTAGCGAGTCGTGTCTATTCACACTTTGAAGGGGTGGAATTGTTACGCGAAGCCACGTTAGAAGAATTACAGACGATAAATGGGATTGGGATGGTTAAGGCAGTCAATATTTTGGCGGCAATTGAGCTTGGCAATCGCATTAATCGATTTAAAATACCTGATCGTTTCGTCGTTCGCTCTCCAAAAGATGGAGCTGATTTTGTGATGGAAGAGCTTCGTTTACAGAAGCAGGAGCACTTCGTTGCGTTATTTTTGAATACGAAAAATCATATTATTCATCGGCAAACGATTTTTATTGGTTCATTAAACGCCAGCATCGTTCATCCGCGCGAGGTTTTCCGCGAAGCTGTTAAACGCTCAGCTGCTTCAATTATTTGTGTGCACAATCACCCTTCTGGCGTGCGCCTATACAGTAGTTAATAGAAGTAGTCTTAATTGACTTAGAATACCTTAATAAATTCTATGACCAGCATCTGACTTCTAGCGGAAACGTGAGAGAAGGACAATCGCATGATGTGGTTCGGTCAAGTGGTGTATGGTAAAAGCTAAACTGCTTGAATTCTAGACTAATGTTTTAGGGTGGAATTAATCAATAGGATAAAAGTGATCCGCCAGGTTGCTTTTATATTAAGGCTTATTGAACAATCCTTAATTAAAGGAAACAGTTGAAAGGAATACCTAACCATCACGCATCTTCTATTAGCTGTAAGGTAGGGATTACCTAAGTTACTTTTAAATAAGTGATATGGTAACGGAGTCCCCATAGTACTCAACGTTTGCGGGTAATCCGTTTAGCATGGGAAAGGGGGACAGGTTGACGAATAGAAACTTAAAAAGAGGTGTCATGAATGTGACAAATAAACCTTTTGATCAATTAAAAATCATGCGTAATCGATTAACAAATCAGAGACGAATAAAAGATTGTTACAAGTTGCTTAAGCATCCAATGGTTATACACCATGCTTGTCAGCAGTTAAATTTTTCAGATCAAGAAATTCAGAGTGTTTCAGTAAAGTTATCAGGCACAATCGACACACCACTACGATTTAGCCAACTAACTTCTACAGATGACGCGATCCTCCGTGAGACATGCTTATTTTTGCTTCAAGAACTATTTATCGCACAACAGTTTTTGAAGAAGAAAAACCAGTCAATTGGTGCGTTGTTCCAACAGTTTAGTCGGCAGTTTCAAACTGTTAATTGGGTGATATCGATTGAGACATTGAAGGATGATTGGTCTTTATTGAGCATTTGTCTCGAACGGTTTATTGATGATCTGCGGTTTAAAAATCTTCTTTACTATGTGTTAGAAAAACTTCAACATCAGGATTATCCTCGTTTTCAAAAAATCTCAAAAGATCTTTATTTTTCGCTTCAATTATTAACTGTCGTAAATCCAAATTTTGATTGTCATGTCATTTATGAGCATAACCGACTACATCTAGGATTGTCATCAACAAAAGAACAGACACGTAGCCTATATCACAAATTATACTCCAAACTAAACAAGGAAGTTCACTGTTACTTCACTCATTTTTCACAACCACTTCTTTATCGGGGCTATGCGGTTAGGCGTGACTGGAAATCGACCAGGATCTGTATTGAAGTACCTCAGCAGGCGCTGATTAAGCGGTCGGCACTGTTTCAATATGGTGATTTTCATAATCAATATTCCCGGGGGAGAGGAGGTCTCGTTCATCGGCCGATCCCGGAGATTTATTCGATTTATCAGGCGGAAGTGAAACAAGTGGCATTTGATTATCGTTATGCGGATAATTATCGTGTTTTAGGTCAATGGGTTCATTTTGCGCAGCTTAGTTTGGTTAAAACGGTTGCGTTAAAGCAGGGTTGCACGATTGGACAGGCGAATTATTTATTAAAAGCAAGAGGTTTTAAACGACTGACACTACCGAGAAGAAGGTTATTTTTAAATTGATTGTAAGGCTGTCGTCAACTGGCGAGCCGTATACATCGAAACGGTGTACGTACGGTTCTGAGGGAGGCTAAGAGTTCAGACAACAAGGTAGCCGACCCTACGATCCATCACCATCTCAAGAAGATATCCACGTGACAAAAAGGCTTGCAGAGTGTGGGAAAATGATCGGGATCGAACTTTTGGATCATCTCATCATTGGCGATCATCGATTTATCTCATTAAAGGAAAAAGGATACATCTAGCACTATCTATTTTTTCTAAGTTCTCGTATAATTAAATAAGCGAGTAATGACACGTAGCGCCTTACGCTAAGAATATTTCTTGCGTAAGGTGCTTCTTATTATGTTAAACTGATAAGGATAGAGGGGGCGTTCAATATGGCTAAATATAAGTTTGGGCAAGATTTAGGTATTGATTTAGGAACGGCAAATACCCTGATATATCTGAATGGAAAAGGAATTATTGTGCGAGAGCCGACAGTTGTCGCAATCAATAATTCAACGAAAGAAATTGAGGCAGTTGGTAGTCAAGCACGAAATATGATTGGTCGGACACCAGGAAATATTTCTGTGATTCGCCCGATGCAAGGTGGTGTCATTGCTGATTATGATACAATGGCAGTTATGATGAAGTACTATCTTCGCTTAGCAGAGAAACAGCGGTCAATTTTTGCTCGAAAACCTGATGTGATGGTCTGTGTGCCATCTGGAATTACCATGGTAGAAGGACGGGCAGTCGTTGATGCAACGAAAGAAGCGGGAGCAAAAGATGCATTTCCGATTTCGTAACCATTTGCAGCTGCAATTGGAGCAGGACTACCTGTTTGGGAGCCGACTGGTAGTTTAATCGTCGATATTGGCGGGGGAACAACTGAGGTTGCGGTTCTTTCTTTAGGTGGTATTGTTACGAGCGCCTCGATTCGTAGAGCTGGTGATGATATGGATGACTCACTGATCCAATACGTTCGTAAAAACGATAATTTAATGATTGGCGAGCGGACGGCAGAGTCAATTAAATTAGCAATTGGCTCGGCAAATGGAAAGAATGATACGACTGAAATGGATATTAGGGGGCGTGATCTTTTAACGGGCCTACCAAAAACGATCACACTGACGGCAATTGAAACAACAAAAGCTTTAGCTGATACTGTGCACGCGATCGTCAATGCGATTAAGTATACGTTAGAAAAAACGCCTCCAGAACTTGCTTCAGATGTGATGGAACGTGGCATTCTGTTATCTGGTGGTGGAGCTCTTTTACAAGGATTAGATAAAGTTATTTCTGATGAGACGAATATGCCGACATTTATCGCGGAGCATCCGCTTGAAAATGTTGCGAGTGGTACTGGAAAGTCGCTTGAGTATATTGAACATTTTAAATCACAATATAATAGTGGTTCAACTCAATTTAGTTTTGATTAATTGGAGGATTTGCGATGTCTTTTTTTCAAAGAAAACGACTGTTTTCGATTCTTTTAGCTTTAATCATCTTAGTTGGTCTGATCGGTTTTTCATTAATGGATCGTGATCAACGAACAACAATAGAGGAATTTTTCCAAGATTCTTTCGGCTGGGCACAAATGATTGTCTTAAAGCCGGTTAATTATCTGACAGATATCGTTTCAAATATAGATAATATGAAGAACATGTATGATGAAAATCAAGTCTTAAAAGAAAACTTAGGGCAATATCAAAAGGTTTTATATGAAGTGCAAGAATTACGTAAAGAGAATGATAAACTGATGGCAGTACTTGATAAATCAGAAAGTATTCGTGATTACACGCCGATTCATTCGACTGTAATTGCTAGAAGTCCTGAGAAGTGGTTTAAACAAGTGACGATTGATAAAGGTACACAAAATGGTGTGAAGAAAGATATGGCGGTTATTACAGCTGAAGGGATGATTGGTAAGATTCAATCTGCCTCACAATTCACATCGACTGTTTTGTTGTTAAATGGTTTTGATCGCTCGAATCGGATTGCAGTTAATGTCCATTTGACTGATGATGAAGAAAACGTGCGTGGTTTTATCCTCGGATATAGTGAAGAGCGTGATCAATTACTACTTGAATTTACTGAGTATTATGATGAAATTCCAGAAGATGAGTTTGTTTTTTCCTCTGGATTAGGTGGTGTTTTCCCAGATGGTTTAGAAATTGGGCGAATTGAAGAAGTGTCGACAGATCAATATGGATTAACTCAAATTGCTTATGTACAACCTTCAGCAAATCTAAATGATTTGCGTCATGTTATCGTGGTCGATCGTAATATCGAGTCAATATTTGATATTGAGGAAGGCGAGGAAAAGGATTGATGTCTAGAATTTACCTTCCACTCATTCTGGCTCTATTAATCATTTTACAAGGGGCAACGGCTAGTCTGATTCCAGCAAGTTGGATTGTTGTTATTCATTCATGCTTTTTGTTTTTAGTGCTTGTTAAGTTATTTTATGATTTAGAAACGACTTACTACGCACTATTGGCAGCTGTTTTTGTTGGGCTTATTATTGATATCATCTATACTGATATCATTGGTGTTTATATGTTTAGTTATGCGATTATGATTTACTTCGTTCATGGTATGCGTAAGCTGCTCCAGACAAACTTTTATGTTGGCACACTCTTAACCGTTGTCAGTTTGGGGTTGGTCGAATTGCTATTGTATTTGATCTATCGTTTTATTGGTGTGACACAGATGGAAATGTCAGATTATTTCTATTTTCGCCTAGTACCTACATTAGCGGTTAATGTAGTGCTGTTCTTCATCTTATATTTATTTTTCAAAAAAATACTTATAAAATGGTCTGATGAGCGATTCGAATTGGAGAAATCAGCAAATTAAATTGTAGTGAATCATTTTACTGAATAGGAGGAGCAAACTTGATAGAGAAAAATCAATACATTATAATTAAAGGAACGAGAGATGGCTTGACCCTTTATCTTGATGATTCCTGTTCATTTGATCACTTGATAGATGAACTTGATCAACTTCTTTCACAAGATGACTTGGACAATCAGGATTCATTAGTCAGGATTAATATTCAATTAGGCTATCGTTATTTACATACTGATCAAGAAAAAATCTTACGTGATATTATTCGGAAAAAGAATAAATTAGTCGTTCACAATATTGAATCCAAGATCATCCCTAAAGAAGATGCAATTAAGTGGAAAGAAGAAAGTGAAGTTCGGATTTTAACGCGGACGATTCGATCTGGACAAGAGGTAGAAATCACTGGTGATCTATTGCTCGTTGGTGATGTCAATCCAGGTGGTACAGTGAAGGCGACCGGAAATATTTTTATTATGGGTAGTTTGCAAGGGATTGCTCATGCTGGTTATCAAGGAAATCGACAAGCTGTTATTATGGCGTCATATATGAATCCAGTTCAACTAAGAATTGCCGATCTTTATAGTCGCTCACCCGATTATGAAACTGAAGGTGTCTACATGGAATGTGGCTATATCGATGAGTCAAATAAAATTATTATTGATCGTTTACAAGTTGTGGCAAAGAAAAGGCCAGAATTAAATGGTTTTGAAAGGAGTGTTTTAAATGGCTGAGGCTATTGTAATTACTTCAGGAAAAGGTGGCGTTGGTAAAACTACGACGACCGCAAATTTAGGAACAGCGCTTGCGTTGATGGATAAAAAGGTCTGTTTATTAGATACAGACATTGGTTTACGAAATTTAGATGTGGTGATGGGGTTAGAGAATCGGATTATTTACGATATTATTGATGTATCATTAGGTCGATGTAAGTTAAAACAAGCATTAATTAAAGATAAACGTTTTGATTATTTGTTTTTACTACCTGCCGCTCAAACGAGTGACAAGGATGCACTTACACCAGAGGCGATGATTGATATCATTACAGAATTAAAACAAGAATTCGATTATATTTTAATTGATAGTCCTGCTGGCATTGAGCAAGGGTACAAAAATGCTGTGGCTGGTGCTGATCATGCAATTGTTGTGACAACACCTGAAAAATCAAGTGTTCGAGATGCAGACAGAATTATTGGTTTGCTAGAACAAGAAGAGATCGAACCACCTAAATTAGTTGTTAACAGGATTCGGAATCATATGATGAAAACAGGTGACATGTTAACTGTTGATGAAATTATTCAAGTTTTAGCGATTGATTTATTAGGAATTGTTGCTGATGATGATGAAGTGATTAAAGCATCAAACCATGGTGAGCCCGTTGCTTTTCACCCGAATACAAAAGCATCGATCTCATATCGTAACATTGCCCGTCGTATTTTAGGCGAATCAGTACCATTGCAATCATTTGAAGAAGAAAAAGGTATGTTTGCTAAAGTGAAGAAATTTTTCGGCGGAGGCCGTTAAG
>CAZONN010000077.1:0-6816 GCA_964581235.1 uncultured Amphibacillus sp. | reverse complement strand
AATAAATTAATATTTTCAATTAGGGCATTATTGTTAATTGAAAATTTTAGCTTACCATTCGTTAGATAGTCCTCATTTTCAATAGGTTCACCATCTGAAATCAGTTCAAAATCAGGCCCATCATTATTAACATAAAAAACCAGGTGTTCTGATGATTGATTACCAGCCCGATCACTAGCCTTAACGTCTAAGCGATAAACACCATCTGCTTCTGTTTGATAACTTCCACTGAATAACGCTGTTTCTTCTTGCCAATCCATTACAATAGGTTCATCGTTTAAAAAGACCTCTACTATACCTTCCTTACTTAATAATGGATCAGTAATTTCGATCCTTAATTCCGGATATACAGGTTGATTTAACCAATCCCGATAAAAAACACCTTCATCTTCTACACCTGAAATTGTGATTTCTGGAGCTTCTGTATCCTTAATGATTGCAAACTCAAACAAACCATCTTGCTCAATAGGAATTTTCCACTCATTTTCCTCTTCAAATTTCAATTTAAGCTCAAGAGTACCATCACCAACTAATTCATCTACCGAATAAACAACACGATACTTCCCGTTAAATTCATCATCTTCCGACTTGACCTCTTCGATCGAATCGGCTTCTATTGGCTCTTCTTGATAACTGGCACTTAAATTAAAAGGCTCTATTAATTCATCAATTTCCTCCAGTGAGTTATAGTAGTGACTTAAGTCAACAATAAATTCAACCCGATCCTCATCATTAATCAGCCATTCCTTATCAGCTGAGAACGACTCATTAAGACTCCACTCATCCCCATTAAATTCAATAAGTGCCTCTAATTTCCCTGAAGAAAAAACATGGGTTGCTGATAAAATAAAAACTAATAAAATAACAACTACAATAGGCAAGCGCAAAAATTTTTTCTTATTATCATAAAATTTAGACAACTCTCTCTCCTCCATCTTCAATTATTTCATTAGAATCAACCAAAATCATATCGTCGTCGATCGTAAATCCTTCACTTATTTCTTTTAATAAGGTTGTCTCATCAAAACTTGATAACAACTCTGTTTCTTCAATCCCTGATTGTTGTGAATCTTCTAATGCTTGGGCCTCACTTAATAATTCAGTTTCTTCGACAAAATTACTTGTCGTCCGTATCGCTTGGTCTTTTTTAACGATAATGTCACTCGTTGTTCTTTTAGCACTTTCAGTTAGATCGGTTTGATAATGATAATGACCTTGTTGTTTTGATTTTGACAACTTAACACCTGTGAGATCAGCAATCACTTGTTTAATCTGATACTTTACAAAGATTAATATTGTCAGAGTTAAAGAAACAATTGATAAAATTAATCCACCGTAAAACATGATTCGATAACCCATTCGTTTCCCTCCTCTATAACACTGACAATTGCTCTAGACGTTTTTTTAACCGCTGAAATCGCTCATCATCTGTTCCTTCTAATTCACGAGCTTGATGATACAACTCTTTTGCTTTTTGATAGTTTCTTCTACTTTCATCACGCTCTTGCTCAATATCAATATATAAATTTGCTAATCTAACATAAGGTTCGATTAATTCGGGATTACGTTCAATCATTTGATGGAAATGTCTCGTTGCCCGATCGAACTGTCCCATTTCCTGATAGATCGATCCAATTGTTAAATCAATCCGTTCTTGATTATCCACACCCAAGTCAAGTAAGCGATTATAATATTCAATTGCCTGTGAAAAGTCTTTATTTACTAACTCTATTTGATTCCCTTCTAATCCCCGACTCCGATGTGCCTGAGCTAAGTTTTGAATAAAGATCGTCTGATATTGCAAAGTTAATTGTTCATCATTTAAAATTTCAATCAATTCATTCGCCTTTTCTAAAATTATAATTGCCTGTGAATTAGCATCTTCAATTTGAGCTTTGTAAGATAAATAAACATTAGCTAGCGCTTGATAATTTTCGACTTTTTTTTCATTATTTGCTAAACTGTCGTTATAATCTTCAAACGCGATTAAATCATCTGAAAAGGCTTGATAATCAATATTTAAACTACTCAATGTTGTTGCAAGTGTTTTATAGTAAATCGCATCAGGAAGTGTTTCTTCGTCGATCTGCCTAAAATAATGTAATGCCCGTGTATAATCCCGTTTGTAATCAAAATAGGTCATACCTACTTTAAATAAAACCTCATCATTTCGATCAATTCGACCGTAGCCCTGATTAATGTACTGCTCAATTTTATCCAAGCCGGCGTCAACATCACCGCGATTGATATAAACATTCAAAATATTGATATACGCTTCAGCGAGGCGATTGTTATCTTCAATCGCTAATTCCATCAGTTGAATTGCCCTAGAATCGTTACCGTCAATTAATTCATTTCTGGCTTGATTCATTAACGAGACATACTGTTCAAATTGTTCGCGCTTCATTCCGTTGTAACCCAAGATCGATGTCGTCGTAAAAATAAAAAATAAAAGCATTGGAACAATAAAAGCAACTAATCGGCGATGCAGTCTTCTCTTATATCCTTCAGTAAGCTTCTCAATGTTAGCCAAATCATGAGAAAGTTCTGCACACGATTGATAACGTTGATCAGGCTCTGTTTGCGTGGTTTTATGAATAATATGCTCTAGACCTTCAGGTAAGGAAGGATCCCACTGCCGAATTGGACGAACTTCAAAGGGGGGTTCACTTAAGCTTCTTCCCGTAACAAGGTGATACAGTGTAACACCCAAACTATAAATGTCCGTTCGTACGTCCGTCTGCTTTCCTGATAATTGTTCTGGTGAAGCATATCCTTTTGTGCCCAAATTTACTGTATCTGTCGAATGATCCTCTTTATACTCACGAGCAATCCCAAAATCGATTAACTTAATTTTCCCATTAGGTGTGAGCATAATATTGTCAGGCTTCATGTCTCGATAAATAATTGGATTAGGCTTTCGTGTATGTAGATATTCAAGCACATCACTTAATTGTTTAGCCCATTTAATCACATCTTTTGCTGGTAATTTACCATGAACATCAAGTACTTCCTTAAGTGATTGACCTTCTATGTAATCCATAACGACATAAATATCACCTTTTGATTCAATAATGTCATAGATTCGCGGTAGTGAATTGTGTTCCAATTTTTTCAACATATTCGCTTCAACGACTAAACTATTAATTAGCAAATCGTTATCCTTTTCTGCTCGCTTACGAATATCTTTAACAACGAGTGATTTATTCAGTCGATTATCCATTGCTAGATAAACAATACTCATTCCACCACGGCCAATCTCTTTTAAAATCTCGTAACGACCATCAACAACAGCACCAATTTCAAGCATATGAGCCCCTCCTTCCTAAATTACTTTTATGTATAGTGCAGATATATCATCAGTTTCTCCTCGTTGAATAGCACGGTTCGTTAATTGTTGTAAAGCACCCACACCCCATTCTCGAGAGGTCATTTTCTGTTCAACAAAATACAACTGAAGCTCTTCTTCTGTGATTTTCTGATAAAACCCATCTGTACACAGTAAGAAACTGTCATTTTTATCGAGGTGTCCTTTACTTTTTACAAGTTCAACATCAGGACGAACACCAATACACTGTAACAGCACATGTCTCTTTGGATGATTACGAGCTTCTTCTGCTGTTAATACCCCACGGGACACTTCCCTAGCAACAAACGATTGATCTTCTGTCACTTGAACTACATTGTCTAATATTCGGTATAATCGGCTATCACCAACCTGAGCAATATAATAATCATCATCAAGAACAAGCATAGCAGTTAGTGTCGTCCCTAGTTGAATATTATTTAATTCCCCATACTCAGCAATTTTTGCGTTTAACTGGTTAACTTTTGTTTCAAAGCTAACCCAAATATCATCAGAGGCTACTTCATATTGGATATGATTAGGTAATTGATTCGTAAACCAATCTGATAAGCCCCGAATAACAGTTGCACTGGCTAACTCGCCTTTTCTCAAACCACCCATACCATCACAAACAACAAATAATCCTACCTTACCTCTTGAAGTATTAGCGGTCTTAATTAGTAGCCCATCTTGATTTGTTGGTTTATTGATCCCTTTTTCTGAATGATACGCTGTGATAAAATTCATTGTTCAACTCCTCATTTAAAGGAAAAAAAATCAAAAATCCTTTTTCTCCAATTCGACTGATTATGCAATGTCAAAGGCTTAATCATTAATAGCGTAATATTATCTGTCGCACCCCTTTGAATCACCTCAGTAATTAATTGATCCACTTGAGCCTGTAAATCAGACTTTTCACTGTTATTCGCATGTAATACGTTGATTAACTCTTTTTCAGAGTAAATGGTATGAAATCCATCACTACAAAGGATAAACTGATCATGTGCTTGATAAGAACCCTGGGTAAAGTATGGTTCCAAATACTCCTCAATCCCCAAACATTGCAACAGTACATGTCGCTTCGGATGTTTTTCTGCTTCTTGTTTCGACAATTTACCTTGTTTAACTTGTTGCTGAACCCAAGAATGATCCTCTGTTAATTGAGAAAGCGTTTGTTCAACATCAAGTGATTCAGTTTCAATATCCGTTTCATATAAGCGATCCGTTTGATTGATATGATAAGGTTGGAGCTTCTCCCACTGATAGATACGACTATCACCTACATGAGCGATCATGTAACGACCTTTGTATAAGGCTAAAGTTGTCAGCGTACTACCTAACTTTTTTTGATAAAATGCACCGTATTCAATCAGCCTTTTATTTAATTTTTTTAAAATATCTGGCCATGTTTGCTCAAAGACGATAAAGGGATGTACTGCTTGAAATAATCGATCCTGATGTGTATTAATCCATTGTTCAAAAAAATCAACAATTGTTTGGCTAGCAAGATCTCCATATTGATAACCGCCCATGCCATCTGCAATAATCGCAATTAAAAGCTCATCCCCTGTTTGATCTTTTAGCAGGCGAAGCAATAATCGATCTTCATTCACTTGTTTAACAGGACCAGTATTTGTTGCTAAGCCAATCGACCAAGCTTTATGACGTTTTTTTAACATTGTTTTTAACCTTTCTGAAATGTATATTCCACTTTCCCAATCAAGATATGATCACCATCGTTGAGTGGATAATTTTTATACGCTACTAAAGGCTGACCATTTTGATTTGTTCCGTTTTTTGAACCTAAATCTTTAACAAAATAGCCATTTTCATTTTCAATGATTTCAATATGTGTGCGGGATATTCCAACCGAGTCCTCCATATAATCAACAGCAGCGGCATTTCGTCCAATAATAAATGGACTCTGCGTGATCGCTATTTTTTCAGTTTGTCCTTTTCGATTAACGATCAGATAGGTAGCATTTGCTAAAACAGGCGCCCCTTCATCGAGTAAAACGGTTGCATTCGGCTGAGATAACAAGGTCGTTTGATTGCCTAACTCTTGAAAGTATGTAGCTGAATCAACTGGAGCAGATGCTTGTTGATTATGTTGGTGATTAACTCCACTACTTTCGACCTGATCTAATTCTTCTTGCTTAACTGATTGTTCAAGATTGGCTTTATGCTTTTTGTTAGTTTGCTTATTTTCTGTTATTTGTTTAGCTTGCTTTGGAACCTTTCCTTCATAAAGAAAACCAAAATAAACAGCACCGGCTACAATAATTAGCGATAAACTGACACTGACATAGAACATCATTTCACTCGGCATTGAATCATACAGTTTCCATGAAAGTGCCAATGTTAAAGCAGCAATACAAATGACAACAACCAAACTTGGTTTTTTAGGTTTGGCTGACTCTTCAGGCTCTTCCTGCTTATTTGTGCTTTTATTTTGTGGAATTTTAATATCCTTCTTAACAACAGGAGTAGATTTTGGCATCGAAACAGGTTTACTTACTTCTTTCTTCTCAATTGTTTTTGCCGTGGGTTGTTTAATAGAAACAGATTCTTGCATTTTCGCAGAAGCTTGAACTGATCCACTCGTAAATTGTGAGGAATTAGGGATATCACTATGTAATTTAGTTAATAGATCCTTCAATTCTTTAATATTAAAGCTTGGATCTTGAAGATATTGCGTTAATTGTTGGACACCATTTCCCATCAATTCTTCAACATAACCAACTAAGCTAAACATAAGTTCTCTAAATTCTTCTTTTAAAGTTGGTTTTCCTTCAACCTTAACTAACGGCAAATAAACCAAATCAATTGATTTAAAATCTTTACCGACAAAAATAAAGTCTGGATTCAAAATATAGTTCACTTGCATTAACATATATTCTTCGCTTGATTCAATTGTTGTAATAATTTGATTGAGTAACTGATAATAATCTTGCATCGTTAACTTGTCTTCACGTAATCGATGGGTTAAAATCTTCTTCCCCGTTATCTCATAGTATAACTTTACCTGAAAATCAATTTCCTCTATTTCAACAGGTAGAAGACCGTTAATTTCATTGGCTTTTAGCATATTGACCTCAATACGAGCCAGATCATCACTTTCTACCAGTTGTTCATCTGTACCACTTATAATCATAAAGTGACCATTTTGTTGAATAAAGTCATAGTTTAGTTGATAGATTTTTGTCATTGACATCAACCTTCCCCCTTTTCGTTCAAATTATAAATAAAAATAAAGTGTCGCAATAATCCCCGGCAAAACCGCATACATAAACGGAAATTGAGAGATATCGCCTCTGATCCAAGCTTCTTTTGCTTGTGGTTCTTTTTTAACTTTCGACATAATAAAAGCGATTAAACTTGCTAGGCTTTTCTTAATAAAGGAAATACGATATATAAGCAAAACAACTGCGATAGCACCCGCAAACAAGATCGAATACATTAAACTATAT
>CAZONN010000076.1:0-6866 GCA_964581235.1 uncultured Amphibacillus sp. | reverse complement strand
CCCATAGTGAGCGTACATCCTTTCTATTTTGTTGTATCATATTTCATGTATTCTATTCTACCATAAACCCTTTACTTTGACGTTGCCCCTTAACCCTCATATTCCGATCAAATATAAGTATCCGTAAAAAACACCAATCTCAACAGAGAAGATTATAAAACCGATCAGGTAGAGCTTATACTTTGCTTTCCGACCTTTAGAATTATCAGCTTTTTTATACAAATAATAAAGTATAATAGTGATGGTCAAAACAACCACTTTACCTATTAATTGCCAAATTTCACAAGGGACTCCAACTGCAAATTCGAGCAAGGTTAGCATCAAGAAAAGAAAAATACCATATTGTATGAACAAAAGACTGACTATGGCTAGGACAGTGTAAACGTTCACCTTTGGCTTATTGTTCATTGTTCTATTCCCCCTAATCATTGATTCTTTAAATAAATCACTTTAATCGTATCACCAACTTGATAAGTCGCACGTAAGATACTCCAATCGTATGCTGATTCATTCAGCCTGTTATAAAGAACTGATGCTTCAATCTCATGTCCTACATAACCTTCCATTGGAGGTCTTTGCCCTGGTTGATCGTATTGATTATATGGCCAGACAAAGACTTCGTTGGTTTCAAAGAATGAAGCTAACGCTTTGTCCATAGTATGGAATCCTCCACCTTCAGCGACAAAGTCTTGAACGCCCTGTAAGAGAAATGCATGATCAGAATAATTGACAAGCGCCCAATAGGCTGATTTTAAATGTCCTTCGTCGTCAGCCGCAGAAGGTCCATTTCCCCCAGCCAATGGAACTGCAGCTGCAAGCATACCTGGGTATGCACTCATCATGCTATTCGTATAACCGGCCCCAGTGAGAAACCTGACATATAAATACGATTCGCATCTACCAACCCATCCTCAATTAGCACGTCAATGATCACTTTCACATCCGCTGTATCAGGATGACCACTACTACTCGATACATTCAAGATATGACTTGCAAATCTCTCAGGATTTTCATCCATTTTCATCATCAATGCAACCGCACCATTAGGGGGTCGCCCTCCAGTTTGAAATTCATCTTATAAAATAATTCTTGCGAAATGGTTGACATTCCTTTTTAGAAACCGTATTATATAAGTAACAATTAAATAATATCTCAGCGATTCACATATGAATGAACGCGGGATCATTTCGAATCTGAGCAAGCTGCTAAATGAATTTGTTTATGCAGCCCGGTCACACATTTGTGACAGCAGAATGCATCTTTTCAAAGGGCATATCTGTGAGACAGTAATTACTGTCTCATAGGTGTGCCCTTTTTTATTATTTAAAGGAGTGATTCAATTTATTATTAACAAAAAGAACGAATGAAATGCAATTAAAATGACTATTATTTCATCATGAGAGGATGTTGTTACATGTTAAAGTTTTTAATCAAAAATAGGAATGGGCAGTTCTTACTTGTTGGTATCTTCATGGCTATTTTAGGTTTTAGTTTAGCGCTAATGAACAGCCCGTACAGTCGTTTCGCTTTCTACATCGCCATTTTCTTTTTAGGTTTTTTTGCAGCTAAAAATGCCGTCGTCGATACGATCCAGGAAAAGTCTCCTAACGTTGATCTATTAATGATTTTATCCGCACTCGGTGCGATGTTGATTAACTATGAATCTGAGGGTGCGATGCTGTTATTAATTTTTGCTGGGGCTGAGGTTTTAGAAGATTATGTTTCTAACAAATCTACAGGGGCGATCTCGGAGTTAATGTCGCAAGTTCCAACCGTTGCACACGTATTAAAAGCAAACGGTGATGTTGTTGAAGTGCCAACTGAAACTTTGGCTATTGGTGATCTCGTAATCGTTTCAAAGGGAGCGCAAATTCCAATTGATGGAACAATTGATCGCCCAACGATGATCAATGAAGCTGCTTTAACTGGAGAATCGGTTCCTACTGAAAAAGAAGCGCATGATAGTGTCTTTGCAGGAACAATTAACGAAGGAAATGTGTTTTATTTAACCGTGACAAAATTAAGTCATGAAACTGTTTTTTCAAATATTATCCGCATGGTTGAAGAAGCACAAAATCGACCATCGAAAGTTTCTAAGTTTATCGATCGGATCGAAGCAAAATATGTCATTAGCGTCTTAATTGCTGTACCGATTTTTATTGCGATCTTATTTTATTTTAATGAACTCGATTTTCAAGAAGCATTTTACCGGGGGATGGTCTTACTTACTGTTGCTAGTCCGTGTGCACTAGTTGCCTCCGCCACACCAGCAACACTTAGCGCAATAAGTAACGGTGCCAAAAACGGTGTGCTCTTTAAAGGTGGCGCAGCAATGGAAGCACTCAGTTCAATGGATATTCTCTATAGTGACAAAACGGGAACATTAACATTTGGTGATTTTCAAGTCATTGAACACGAGGTTGAACCAGAGGTTTTGAAAGAAGTTGTTTATATTGAACAACAATCAAGTCATCCAATTGCTGATGCGATCGTGGCCACTTTTCAAAATATCAATCTTGATTCTGTTGATCAACGAGAACCTGTTGAGGAAATCGCTGGTTCCGGGATTAAAAAAGGTGATATTATTGTTGGAAAGCCTTCGATCTTTGATTCATACGAAGATCCACGCGATTATCGAAGCAAAACTTCAGCTGGGAATACGACTGTTTTGGTTGGCAGTAATGATCAAATTGTAGGCTACTTTACGCTGGCTGATCAAGTCCGAGATGAGTCTGCTGAAGCTGTCGCCGGATTCCAATCTGAGCATATTAAAGTCACGCTAATTACTGGTGATAATGAAATGGTTGCCAAAAAAGTCGCTGATGAAGTCAATGTTGATGGCTATTTTGCCAATTGTTTACCTGAGGACAAAATTAAGTTTGTTCAAGAAAATCAAGCGAATGGTCAAATTGTTGGGATGATCGGTGATGGGATAAATGATGCTCCTGCACTTGCTAATGCTGATATTGGGATTGCGATGGGCAGTGGCTCATCGGTTGCGATGGAATCAGCTGATGTTGTCATTGTAAAAAATAATTTAGCAAAATTATTTTATAGCTTTAAACTGAGTCAAAAGTTGAATACAGTTATTATGCAAAACGTGATTTTTTCAATTGCAGTGATTGTCTCATTGATTGGTTTAAATATTGTTGGTTGGCTAAGTTTGCCGTTGGGTGTTGTATTTCATGAAGGATCAACAATTTTAGTAATCTTAAATGGCTTGCGGTTGTTGAAGCAATCTAAAGTTTAATTTTGTTAGTTTTTAAGTAATCGAGTCAATTCCATAATTGCTTAAGCACTGACGTGACATGGATAATTGAATGGGTGGAAGTTCCAGTGATTTTCACTCTCGGTGGAGGCTTTCCTCGGACACGGCCTAAAGTTTATAGTCACAAAAGTGGATCTTTGGACTCGTACTTTTCCCGATGGTGTCGTCATTTATACCATTTGTTTGTCTAATTATTTTTGCGATCATACGGTTTACTGAAATAAATCCTCTTCCTTTATTAGGAGGCGCACTTTTATTGTCAATTATTGGGGCTGTGTTCGGACTACGTTCAAAAAATGCTTTATTAACGTCGATCAACTTTTTAATGGTTTTGTTTACTTTATTAGTATTATTCGGCATCTTAATGCTTCTTGGGCGGGCATTTAATAGTTAGGTTTCAGCTTGCTATTCTCATTTAGGCGTGTTATTGTAGGGTTAATTCAATAGCTTTGACTACTAGGGGTGCCGATAGTTCGGCTGAGAGGAAAGAATTCAATCTTTCTAACCCTTTTGAACCTGATCTAGTTCATACTAGCGGAGGGAAGTAGCACTACTCTAACCTATCAGGTTCTTCTTTCGCTGCAATTGACAGCTCTTAGTCAACGCAACAATATAAGGAGGACTTTTTTTATGAAAAAAACAAATCAATTAACACTGATTGCGGCTTTTATTGCAATTGGCGTCGTCGGGGCTAGCTTTCTCTGGTTTCCGACTGGAATTGCTAAGGCCTATCCTGTCCAACACGCGGTTAATGTCATTAGCGCAATCATTCTTGGTCCGATACCGACAGTTATTATTGCCTTTGGAATCGGACTGATCCGTAATGCATTGGGGCTTGGAACACTACTCGCTTTTCCCGGTGGAATGGCAGGTGCATTACTGGCAGGAGTCTTTTATCGTTATCGCAAGAAAACAAGCTCTGCGGTTATTGGCGAGATTGTCGGAACCGGAATTGTTGGATCACTGCTTTCGATACCTGTTGCACGACTTGTCATGGGGCAAAGCGTTGGGGTATTTGCGTTTGTACCTGGATTTCTGATTAGTAGTGTAATCGGAGCAATTATAGCGGCATTAATTGTGCCTAAACTAAAAACTTATTTTGAACGTCATTATTAATCACCACATTTGTGGTGATTTTTTTATCTTGTAATGTCATAATAGTAAGTAGACGAAACTAAGTAGGTGAGAAATTATGCTAATAAAACATGCAAAAATTTATACCGAACAGGAAATCATTAATGGGCATCTATTTATTAAAAACGGTAAAATAAAGCGGATTTATCGTGATTTGCCGACTAATTTTAATGATCAAATTGAAGTGATCGACGCTAATCGATTAAATGTGATTCCCGGTTTCATCGATACGCATATTCACGGAGCAAATGGTGCTGATGTGATGGATGCAACACCTGAAGCAATTGAGACAATGGCAAACTATCTTGTTTCAGAAGGGACAACAAGCTTTCTAGCGACTACGATCACGCAATCGATCGACAAAATCGAAGCTGCTTTAACGAATCTAGGTCAGTATAAAAATACTGACAGAGGCGCTGAAATGATCGGCATTCATCTTGAGGGTCCGTTTGTTGAAAAATCAAAAGCAGGAGCACAGCCGATAGAGTATATTATTAAGCCAAATTTAGCTTTATTTAATCAGTGGCAAAAGCTCGCACATAATAAAATAAAAACGGTGACTATCGCTCCCGAGCATGATCAAGATTATCAGTTTACTTCCGCCCTACGTCGGGCAAGTGTCAATGTTTCCGCAGGTCACACGGATGTGAATTTTTCAGGAATAAAAGATGCTGTTAATCATGGGGTGAATCAGGTAACGCATCTATGTAATGCAATGAACGGAATTCATCATCGTGATATTGGGGTTGTTGGCGGGGCTTTTCTGCTTGAAAAAATTAAGGCGGAAGTGATTGCTGATGGTATTCATGTTGATCCTGCCATGTTACAATTAATTTATCAAAATGTTGGTTCTGAGCGATTGATTTTAATCACGGATTCGATGCGGGCAAAGGGGCTTCGACCTGGTGATTACGAATTAGGTGGTCTGTCGGTTCATGTGACTGCAGATCGCGCTGTTTTAGCTAATGGTGTGTTGGCTGGGAGCATTTTAAATATGATTGATGGTGTAAAACAAGTTTTTTCTATGCGAGATGTTTCATTTCATGATATTATTTTAATGGCGTCAATTAATCCTGCAAAACAGGTTGGTGTTTTTACTGAAAAGGGTTCGATTGAAATTGGTAAGGATGCTGATTTATTGCTTGTTGACGATGAATTTGATTTAAAACTAACCTTTAAAAAAGGGAAAATTGTGTATCGAGGAGTCAGCCAATGAAAATTGTAAATGTTAGTGACTATCAAGAAATGAGTGAGTGGGCTGGTAAGCAAGTCATTGAGAAAGTTAAGTCAGTCAAGCAGCCCATTCTAGGTTTAGCAACAGGATCCACACCTGAAGGGCTTTATCAATATTTAATTACAGCATATAAAAATCAAGAGGTATCATTTGCAAATGTGATGACGTTCAATTTAGATGAATATGTTGGACTTGATCCTAATGATTCGAATAGTTATCACTATTTTATGAAAGAAAAATTATTTGATCAGATTGATATTGATCCAAAGCGGACGCATTTACCAAATGGAACTGCTGCTGACATTGAGCAGGAATGCTTGGATTATGAGGCCTTAATTAAGAAGAGTGGTGTGATCGATTTACAGATTCTTGGCCTTGGTGTCAATGGTCATATTGCTTTTAATGAGCCGGGTACGTCATTTACGAGTCGGACACAGCGAACAGATTTAGCTGAAGATACAATTGAGGCAAATGCGCGGTTCTTTGAAAATAAAACGGATGTTCCCACGCAAGCAATTACAATGGGAATCGAAACTATTATGGAGAGCAAGGAAATTATTTTACTTGCTTCAGGTGAGAATAAGGCTGAGGCGGTTAAGCAACTGATCGAAGGTGAAGTGACTGAAGACTTCCCAGCTTCGATTTTGAAAAAGCACCCGAACGTAACGATTGTGATTGATGAAGCCGCCGCTTCATTATTGAATTAATAAATACAAAACGCTTAGATGTTCGTCTAAGCGTTTTGTTTTATTTATTCGTATGTTCTTCTTCAATCATGATTTTTAATAAATAGACAAGATCACTTTCTTCAATTGCTTTTTCAACTACTTGCTCGTCATCAAAGTTTAGCGAGTGTACCGCACTACCTTTCGTCTCGCGATAGACTGCTAAAAGCTTTTCCACACCTTGCTCTATTCCGACCGCCTTATCGCTAATCGCATATTCTAAAGTGTTAAAAACATCCTCTCTCAAGAGATGATCAACTTCTCTTCGACCACTTACACCTGGGCCATATAGGGTAACATACGTGTGCGTCTCTTCAGAATTTAAACTAATCATAGCAAAGCCGAGATGATCTTGAACTTTTTCATCTGGATTTGAACTAAAACTTAAACGTATTAATGGCTCTGGCTCTTCTACTCCGTCTATATAGCTGTCTACCCAAAGAGTGATCCACTTGTTTTCTCCTTTAGGTAATTTGATTTCAAAATCAAATAAGTTTCCTAAATT
>CAZONN010000075.1:4842-6954 GCA_964581235.1 uncultured Amphibacillus sp. | reverse complement strand
GCCACTTCTTCACCGTTCCAATCCCATACTTCTGGATCACGATCAACATAAATCTCAATCTCATTGCCATCAAGATCTTTAATATAGAGTGCTTCACTCACTAAGTGATCAGCAGCACCCATTTGGATATTATTTTCCGATAGATGAATAACAAAATTAGCGAGATCTTTTCTTGTTGGAAGTAGCAAAGCAAAGTGATACATACCAGTTGTTCTAGGTTGTTTTGGTTGAATACCTTCAGGTTGTTCCAGTCTCAAGATGCTTGTTTTTCCATCTGCTGTTAAGTTTGCTACTGTATCCGTGCGATCCAAAATCTTAAAACCCATTATGTCTTGATAAAATTTTAATGCTTCTTCTAAATCCTCAATATTTAATCGAACCTGACCTATGTGTGTGTTTGGTTTACTATGAAAATTCATATTATCACTCCTATCATTTATTGTTTATCACTTTTAATGATCTCTTTAACTTACTTTATGTAACTAACTATAGTATGGGAATTAAGTATCGTCAAGTTATTTGATTTTAGTTTGTAATTTGATTACTTTTTATGCTATAATCAATTTGAAGAGGTGATTCATTATGGCAGAACCGGCTATATGTCCAAGGTTTGAGCAAGCCATTTCTTTATTAAGTAAACGCTGGACAGGACTCGTTGTTTATCAATTATTAAATGGAACACAACGTTTTAATGAACTGCAATCAGCAATCGGTGTGAGTGGAAAAGTGTTATCTGATCGATTAAAAGACTTAGAGCAACAGGGGATTGTTCATCGTGAAGTCATTCCTGAAACTCCAGTCATTATTCAATATTCTTTAACAGAAAAAGGACATTCAATGCAGCCGATTATTCAATCGATCGAATCTTGGTCACAGGATTGGATTAAGCCAAGTGAGAGTTCTTAATGAAATAGGGTTAGCGACAAAATCTTGTTAAATAATTTTGTCGCTAACCCTTTTAATTTACCCTTACCTACTAGTTTTATAAAAAATAGCCTTCTTTTACCCGAACAATTGCCTGTGTATAAAAGATTAACATTTATTTTAATAGATTTGTAAAACTCATTTTTTTACCTTAAGATAAGGGATAGCTATTTTTTATAATGTAGTCGTAGAGAATTAAAGGAGATACATATGAAAAAAATATTAACTTACATACCTGGCCTTGTACTTACTGTATTGATCGCTCTTTTCGCTCGATCAATCGAATCGATTCTACCAATTTCGGTTATTGGTGACTCTGTTTTAGCCCTATTTATTGGAATTGTTATTAAACAATTTATCAAACCTAATCAATTACTTGAACCCGGGTTAAAATTCACATCAAAACGACTATTAAGCTTATCATTGATCTTACTCGGATCTTCATTAAGTATCAGTACAGTTCTTAATGTTGGTGGCTTGTCGTTAATCGTCATGTTTTTCACTTTTCTCGCCAGTTTTGGAGGGGGTTATTTTATTGGAAAATGGCTAGGATTAGACTGGAAATTATCAAGCTTGATTAATGCTGGGACTAGCATTTGTGGTGGGTCAGCGATCGCTGCTTTAGTACCAGTCATTAAGGCAAAGGAAAAAGATATCGCGTATGCGATTTCGGTCACGTTTTTATTTGATGTCGCAATGATTATTCTCTTCCCGATTATGGGGCGTGTGCTCGGATTAACAGATATCGCGTACGGTTTGTGGACGGGTACAGCTGTTAACGATACATCAAGTGTTGTCGCTGCAGGTTATGCCTTTAGTGAAGTAGCAGGTGATTTTGCCACAATGGTCAAACTTACTCGAACACTAGCAATTATTCCAACAGTATTAATCTTCTCACTGATTAGTGCTCGAATCGATGCTAAAGCAAATAGAGATGCTACAACAAGCAAGAACAAAGTTAAAATTACCGGGCTTATTCCGTGGTTCATCGTTGCCTTTGTCGCATTGTCACTGATTAACAGTTTTGGTCTTATCTCATTATCTGCATCAGTTGCAATGAAAAATATTAGCCGCTTTTTTATGGTGACCGCACTTGCGGCAATCGGCTTACAAACTGATTTAAAAGAAGTAAAAAAATTAGGACCAAACCCGATGATTCACAGTGTGATCGTTTCAACGCTAATGGCA
>CAZONN010000075.1:0-4742 GCA_964581235.1 uncultured Amphibacillus sp. | reverse complement strand
ATGACGAAATTACAACGATAACGCTCCTTATCTGGTGAATAGCCATGAGTTGCGTGTTTGATCCCCAGTTGTTCCAAATCTTCAACAGTCTGATCAGATAGGCCATCCTCAAAACTATAATCCTGTTTTGCCTCAACCATATAACGAATCGATTGATCAACATGAAGTCGATCAAGATCATCCCTCTCATAGACCTGCTCAATCCCATATTGGTTGTCAGCTGCAATCTGTTCAAGAACTTCTAATGCCAATTGCTCAGCTTCCTGGTCACCCTTTTTTACGTGCAAATAGGCTGATCCACCAGTACTCTGGAAATAAGCTCGCCATTCCAACTGACCGTCCTTTTCAAAAATTAACCCCTTCTCTTTCAAGAGGTTATTCAAATAAACTTTATAATTAACATTGAATTGCCCATGATCCCCCAAAACAATAAACGCCGTTTCATCAGCGATTCCTGCCTCTTCGACCGCTTCCATAATATCGCCTAGCCTGTTGTCCATCCGCTCAATCACCTGGTTAACTTCTTCACTATCCGTACCATATTTATGTTTTGTATCATCTAAATCTATCAAATGTAATAAAAGTAGGTTCGGTTTTTTACGCTTAATCGTATCAACAGCACAGGCTGTCGAAAAATCATCTAAATAAGGTTGCTCGACCCCCTTGCGAATCCGACCAAACTTCAATTCTAAATTCAGACAGAAAAAAGGACTACCATTTCTTAGTACCTTGAAAGCTTGATTTTCATCATTAACAGCGACAATTTCAGGCAAATTATATGTTAGCGATGAACGTCCCGTGACTGGCCACATGATCCCTGCCGTTTTTAGCCCTGCCTGTTTGGCTGCGTCATAAACCGTTGGTACATCTAAATCATCTTGATACCAATGCCATGCTTGGTTTTTTGACTCAACAAATGGTTGCAAAGGATTGTTATGAATCACCCCATGCTTATCTGGATAAACACCTGTAACCATTGTCGAATGAATCACATACGTCATCGTTGGATAGACACTTTTTAACTGAGTACTATAAGCACCCTTTGCGATCAATTTAGCTAGATTAGGTAATTGTCTCGCCTGTTCCCAATTATCCTCTGAAAAAGCATCATATGAAACAACAATTAGATGTTTCACAATCCCTTGTCCTGTTTGAGTCATCATCTAAACCTCCGTTAATCTCTTCTTAAAAATAGTTTAGCATAATTTGATCTATCGAACATTGAATCAATCTGAATTGGGCAACGAAATATCGAATCACACACCAACAAACAACCAGCACCACTAAAAACCCTAAAAGGTTTCCCGTGGCACTAGTATCAAGCGCTCGATTGTTTATTTCACTGTCTCTGGAAACATCCCATCAATGACCTTGCTCGCTACATCAATTTCTGATCCAACCCATGGAAAATGATGTAGTGTAATCATCGGATCTAAGTTTACTTCAATGATACTTACATCGTCACCATTAATTAAAACATCAACGCCCGCTGCTTTTACACCAGGAATAGAAAGCATCGCTTGCCTAATATACTCGATCGTATCTACATTTATCTCAGCAGTGACATCAATGGCGTCACCACCCGTTGAAATATTCGAATTATCTCGTAAATTAACGACAGTATCTTTAGCTGGGACTGAATCATACGTATACTGATGCTTTTTAAGCACCCGCTCTGTTTCCTCATCCAACTCCAAAAATTTATGAATCGGATTAGCAATTTTCTTACGCTCCACATTCTTCAACTCAATCAATTCTCTAATATTATGTTCGCCATCACCAACCACATTCGCTGGTACGCGATTCACAATACCAACAATCTCTTCATTTACATATGTGAAACGATACTCCTTACCTTTTAGAAACTTTTCAACTAAAACCTCATCATTTTCTGCTGCGATCTTATCAAAACACGCTTTGAATTCATCAACCGTCTCGATATTAACAAAAACCAACTCACCCATTCTGCCATCGTACGGCTTTAAAACGACTGGCAAAATTGGCTCAGCCCACTGCCAAGCTCGATCGATATCCGTTTTAGCAAAAACAGTATTTTCAGGCGAATTGAAACCATTGCTCTTAAGCAGCCTGCTCGTCACTTCTTTCATATCCATCGTTATCCTAGCCAACTCAGTATTATATGAATGAGTCACTATGCCATCATGGATTAAATAAGTCTTACTTAGATGCGACATTTTAAAATCGCCATCAGCTAAAACCTCAATTTTTACCCCGCGCCTAATAGATTCTTCAACGAGTAATTGATCCCCATAACTTAAAGTTCTACCTACTACGTCTATATATTTCAATGTCATATGTATCCTTCTTTCATTTAATATTAGATGTGTATATTCATTATACGCTATCCAAAAGTAACATCAAAATAATATAGATGTTGTTTTCACTACAGCAAATTAATCTAGTTAAATTATGACAATTATGTGAAATAAATTAAATTTGCTAGTCCAATATAATTAGATGCGGTAAACTAGTAAATGAAAGCGCTTAATACATTGAGGAGGCATAAAGATGATCGAATTGAACCGTACCCTGGAGGACTTAGAAGTTCATATTATCGACAATATTCTGTTCGGTAGTGAATTAGAGCAAGCTATTATTGATCGTTGGTTCACAGAATACAGACTTGAAATCGAAGAAAAATTTGCCGTATATGATGAGTTAGATTCATTGCAAATAAAAATTATCGATGAACCAAAAGAGACTCTAACAAAAATGCTAGCAAGGCTACTAACATGCACTAAAGAAGCGAAAAAAATATACCGACGTTTTTTAACCAGCTGGTTCCACAAAAACAAGATTAGTCACCACTATCAAGAATTGATTGCAGATGACCTAGCAAGAAGAGGTTACGCGATTATTGACGACCAAATACAAGATGAAGCTAGCGATAATTTTCAACTAGTTGACGGTTTTATTAATCAATCCAAGAATAACAACGCGGTGGCACATCATCAACTCAATCATAATTTAAGACGAAACAAGTCACTTAGCACGCTCATCCAAGCAAATAGCCAACTCGTAGCCGAAGTCGTCCGACGCCTGTCAGACTCAGCCACCATCTCATTCAATCTGGATGATATGTATCAGGCTGGGATGATTGGCTTGTTAAGGGCCGTTGAAGATCTCGATGTCTCACTTGGCTATCAGATTCCTACATACTGGATAAAACAAACAATTCTAAAAGCATTAGCCGATTGCTCGACATTAATCCGCTTACCAGTCCATTACCGAAGAAAAATCCGAAAATATTTAACAGCAGAAAACGCGTTATGGTTTGAACTAGCTAGACAACCAACCTCAGCTGAGATTTCTCTAGAGATTAAAGAACCGATTACCGTTGTTGAAGAATTACAGTTCTCCATTTCAAACTACCATTTCGTTAGCCTCGATCATCTCACAGACATCGAAAAACAATCATGCTCAAAGATGATTTGGGATGATGACCCAACAACGCCAGAACAAAAGTACGATAAAATTGAATTAGAAACGACCATTAACACCATGCTTGCATTACACTTAACCGACAGAGATAGACAAGTGCTAATCCACCGATTTGGGTTAAATAATAATCACGCAAAAACCCTAGATGCAATCGGAAAAAAGCTTAACATCACGAGAGAACGCGTTCGACAAATCGAAAAAAGAGCACTTAAAAAACTCCAAACCCCCAAAAACATCACACGACTAAAGGAGTATTTTTATACGAATTGAGTGAGAAGCAAGAAAGAAAAAAGAAGCATCCAACAAGTGAGCCCTTTTTCACAGCCCCACACATCAAAAAGCAATATTCAATACGATAGAAATTAATCCAGTGATAAGAAATAGAGCATTTACACAATAGAACCAAAGAAAATCACTTACAGATATAGACTCACTATCAAAAAAGAAGGTGTTCAATTGTTTAAATATCATCATTCATTCTCCTCCGTCTCATTTCTCTCAGCATAACCGTTACAAGAACGTGTGTTCTATTTTTATTATACACCACTAAATAAATTATGTACAGTACTTTATTTAAAAAATGGCTATTCACTTTTAACGTGATTCTTTCAATTAATCAATCCTTACAAAAAATAAGCAAAAAACACCCCAGAGTTGTGACGAGCACAAATACGGGGTGTTTAAAATGCAGGATAACAGTAACCTAATTATAAACATGACGCGATACTTATCCCAATTACCTTATAACGTTCATGATTGATCTTGTCCCACTCAGTTTTCTTATAATCAATCCCTTTAAGACTAACATTGAACCAGCAAGGGGTGTATTCTCTGAAATATCAATCATCAATCCACGATTTCATTAGTATAGACCATCCATCTGATCATTAATTGCTTTACCATCAACTCCGAAACCTCAACTTCTCCAACCCTAAATATCCACATATCCCCGCAATCGCACCTGTCGTATCAATCACGACATCCATCACTTGCCCAGCTCTTCCAGGAACAAATAGTTGATGGACTTCATCTGATATCGCAAATAGAAAACAGATCGCCAAGCCAATTAAAAAGTACCTCATCCCCATCATTCCGCTACTGCTTAAAGCATTAATAACTAATATACCTAGAATAAAATAAGCAAAAAAGTGAGCGCTCTTTCGAATGATAAAATGAAAATGATCTGGATCAATTCTCAGACCCACTATTACCCTGTCGATCAAGACAAGAATTCTTTCCATAATCCCCGAACTTAAATTAGCTGACTCGACAGCAGGTTG
>CAZONN010000074.1:2220-6989 GCA_964581235.1 uncultured Amphibacillus sp. | reverse complement strand
AAAAAACTGTTCATTTTCAGCTACTTTGTAAATCATAGATGAAATGAACAGGTAATTTAATTTGTTTGAGTGATGACTGTTTTTTCCAGTTTATCTTCTGACTCGTACCAGTCTGCTAATGTTGTGGTAGTAGGGAAGTCGATGTCTGGTAGTGTGATTTCCAGTTCATCATCGCTGAGCCACTCGACATTTAATATGGGCCAGCGAAAACTGTGTAGGCTGGTCATGTTGTTATCATCTTCAGTTAAAATAACTTCTTCCCATTTTTCAAGATCGAAAATAACTAGTTTACTCGTCAACCAATTTTTATTAAGTAATTGACGTTCAAATTGAATTAATAAATATGATTCTTCATGTGAAGGTTTTATTTTAACGATTTGCGCTTGGTCGGCCAAAAGTTGTGAAGACTCTGTTTTGGTATTTATTAAAACATAAGAGCAAGCACTTTCCTGACAAGCAAAGTTTAATAAAAAAATTGAATCGAATTTATCTTTTAGAATTTGGATGAGTTGCATTTCTTGAATTGCTTGATCTTTATCATTGTGATTTTCTAAAAAATTATAAAGAATAGGTATTTTATTAATGTTTAAACTAATTATTTGATCAGAAAGAGTAAACTCTAAAAACTGAATTTGTTCTTCGTCAGTGTACTCTTTTTCAATATCGATCGAATTTTCGCTGATTGTATCTGTTGCTTCCTGAATAATGATTGGTGGTTCACTAGAACAACCAGTAAGAAATATGAATAACAAAAGAGATACAAAAATTTTATTCATCAGTAGCTCATCCTTTCAAATCATTCGAAGATATTTTCAATTAATTTCAACGAGTAATAGTTTTAGTTGATCATTTTCATAGCCAATAGTGAATGAAAAATGAATCGTTTTTGTCTCATTTGAACTTTTTTCATCTTGATACTCAATTGTAGCGGAAATTTCGACCGTTTCTTTTGTTGAACCAATAATTTCGTTACTTAACAAGGCTATATTTCTTAAGTGAATATAGTTTGATCGAAAGCTCGGATAGTCCATCTCACTTTGCAAGCTGCTACCTAATAATGTATAAGCATTGATATAATCGTTAATAATCAAACTGTCAATAAAATAATGAATTAAGTACGTCGCTTCTTCGATTAATTCATTTGCATCTAACGGAACATTATTGACTCGTGTTGGGAAGGTTAATTGATCGTTTGTAATTGATGTTGACCAGTTAGTAATATCGTCGATAATTGTTGGAATCGGGATACTAAAGGCAATATCACTTTCCTCAATTCCGGCAGAATTGATTCCAATTACTTTTCCAGTGTGACGATCAATGAGTGGACCGCCACTATTTCCGTGGGTAATATTTGCTGAAATTTGATAGACATTATCATAAATATAGCCATTGATCTCAAATGAGCGATCAACACCAGAAATAATACCAACAGAGACAGTGTTTTGAAAGCCTAATGGACTACCGACTGCCAAAATTTCTGCACCAGGCAGATAGTTTTCGGATACCTCCAAGTCAATTGGCTGGTGATTAATCAGTTGTGGAACTCGAATTACCGCAATATCTTTGTCTGTGCCAAGTCCAACAATTGCTGCTGGATAAGTTTCTGCGTTTGACATCGTTACTTGGATAGATGTTGCATCTTCAATGACATGTGCATTTGTAATAATATCGCCACGTGAATTATAAAGAAATCCTGCTCCATTCCGCTCAGAATAATCTGTTTCCACATTAATTTGTACGACACTTTTCTGTGCTTCGTGAATCAAATGTTGCAAGTTATCTGTTTCCGAATCGCGATCCCGATAGGTTATTAATGGTTGACCAACATCAATTTCTTGATTTTGTAGTTTTTCGGTTAAAAGTAAAATGAAAATTAAACCAAGACCTAGGATGATTAGGCTAAAGATAGCAATGAGTAATTTATTTCTTTTTTTCATAAAACTTACCTCCGAAGGCTTAATTGAGTAGCCAGGTCACTGAAGTTACTTGAACATCAGTTGTTTCTTCGATAATTTTTTGGTCAAAATGGATATGATCAAATTTACCTGATTCACCGGGATATAATGTTTCTGGGTAAACATAAATTTCATTTGACTCAAGTTCCTTTTGATTATGATCAAATAAAGTATAGTGAATAAAAAGAGCATGAATAGGTACCGTTGCAACGCTTGTTACTTCACCAGAGACAACTAATTGTTCGTCCTCGTTAATATTAAATTCAATCACAAGGTCATCGATAGCATCATTTTCATTCTTTTCTTGTTCGACTTCGTATTGATAGAATGCCTGTTCAAGTCTAGCTTCTTGAGCAGCAATAAATGAATCTTGTTCTTTTATAATCGAATTTAATAAACTAGATAACTTTAAGTCATTAGGTACATAATATAATCCATTTTCAACGATGCGTTGTGCAAGTGAGAATTGATTTTGCTCTAAATAACTATATGCTTCATTTGTAATATGTGTAATTAACTGATCGCGAATTCGCCTTACTAGCTCGTAAGCTTCGGGATCTTGAATGCTATCTGCTTCCCATAAAAGAAGCGGTAGATCAGCAATTGACGGCTCTTCTGCTAACTTCTTTTTAACCATTTCAATTTGAATCTGCTTTTGTTTGGTTAATAGCAATTGACGAAAATCATTAGCGGCCTCACCGTCATAATTCGTCAACTCATTTTTTGCTTGAAGAATGAGTTGTAGCTTATTATAATTAGAATCGATATTGGATAGATTGTTTAGTGTATCGACAGAAAATTGTGTGAATTGTTTTAATTGTTTAGCTTGATTAAAAGTGGGATAAATTTCAATAGCACGACTAATGTATTGATCGGCCAACTCGTAATCTGAAAGAAGTAATGCTTCTTCAGCTTTATAATAAACTGCTATAGCATCTTTTGTTTTTATACGATAAATAGTGTAAATTGTAGCTGATATTCCGATAGTAAGAATAATCAATAAAATAGGTAAAAGAAAATGAGTGAAACGCCACTTTTTTACGAATAATCTATCGGTAAGGTCATTAGGTAGTTTTTCACCACAATTGATACAAAAGATTTCATCTGAATAAACAGACGCTCCACATTTCGGACAATATCCCATTTTATACACCTACTTTTAATGAATTACTTGCCAATCTGTAAAAGGATAAATAATAAACTCTGCGCGTCCAACAATGTCAGATGCTTTAATAAAACCGAGTGAATATCTACTATCGTTACTATTGATCCGATTATCACCTAAAACATAATAAGCTTGATCAGGGATTTTAACTTTGGGAATATCGTGTGTCCAAAAGCTACTACTATCCGTGATAAAGCGTTGTGCATATGGAATTCCATCAATATATAATTGTTGATTCTTTATTTCAATTGTTTCTTCTGGCAAACCAATAACTCGTTTAACGTACTGCGCTCCGTTCTGCTCTATTAAAACAACATCACCACGCCTCGGTTCAATAAAAAAATAAGATAGTTTATTTGTAACAATCCATTGTTCATCCTTTATTGTCGGCATCATACTATGACCAACAACTTGAGCTAATGAAAAAATAAAAAAACAGCTAAGAATAATCAGAACTGTGATTCCAAATGTTAGAAGACGAAGTAGTCGCTTAATATTCATAGTTGAACAAACCTTTCCCAATTATCTAAAATGGAGTCGCTAATCTGAGAAAACTCGATTTAAAAGGGTAGTCTAATAAACTTAAAAAGCTAAGGTTATTATCATGATTAGTTTATCATAGATAATCATATTTTAGCACAAAATATGAAAAACTACTTATGATAGATAATCACACTTTTAGAAAAAAATATGTTAAAATTAAAATGAAAGAGTAGAATGGAGGTCACTCGATTGAATCCAGCAGATCTATTAAACAGAATAGAAATTCTACGTCGTAGCATGATCGAGGTTGCTATTGATAAAGGCTTCTCTAGCACCGAGTCAATTGAGATTAGCCGAGAGCTTGATAATTTACTAAACCAATATGAAAAAACGAAAGGTCTAGATAATTAAAGAGCACGTGATTAGTCATCGTGCTCTTTTGTACTATCTTTATTGGAAAGCTATACCCCTGTATATCTATCTTATCGTCTGGCAAAGATGGATATAGGGGGGCGAACCAATGTATCGAACAATTTATCAAAAATTATTAATTATTGGTTTTCAGAACGTTTTATTTTATTTTATCTTATACGTATGGCTGTATACTTTTTATTAAAACATCGATGCTATCATTTACTTGTCTATATTGTGACATTCCTAATTATTTTTTTGTTAACAAAAGATCAACTAGAAGAGTTTAACATGAATCGGAGCTTGTATTTAGATCTATTAAGTCTAGTCGCCGCATGGATAGCAATTAGATTATTATATAAAAAAATAATACGGAAATTTTATAAAGGAGTTTCTTATTTACGTTTCTTATTATGATAATATGAATAATTCCATCTTCCTAATAGAGACTGTGTATAATTTGTTGGCTTTGGATTACTTTGGTGATTTTTTTCAAAAGGTATGTCTAAGAAGTTACAGATAATCTGTTTTGCATGCTTAAGTGACATAACTGTCTTAGGATTACGATAATTTTGATCCAGATCACCTAGATGTTTTTCATTTTTAAAATCCTGTTTATTAGGAGGGATATGGAAGAAATAATTATCGACTTGTACGAGTAAGGTAGAGTGTTGCTTACTTAACTTTGGTTGCCGTGAAAAATGGAGGCCAATTTTTTTTGCCTGTTTTTCGGTTAATAGTTTCTCAATTGCTTG
>CAZONN010000074.1:0-2120 GCA_964581235.1 uncultured Amphibacillus sp. | reverse complement strand
TATTTGATATGACTGCTGAAGATTTAATGATTTCATCTGAAAAAGTAGCGCATGTTCAATTAAATAACCCACTAGAACATGCATTATTAATTTTAGTGAATTCGGGATATTCAGCAGTACCTGTATTAGATTCAAAATATAGATTCAAAGGCACGATAGGAAAAAGTATAATTCTAAATGAAATCATGGGGCTCGAACGATTTGAAATAGAAAATTTAACGTCAATAACGGTCGAAAATGCAATGCAGACGGAAGTTCCTTGCTTAGCTAAAACAGCTGATTTGCTATCATGTATTAAAGTTTTAATCGACCACTCATTTATCTGTCTAGTCGATGACAAACAATATTTCGATGGAATTGTAACGAGAAAAGCAGTATTAGAGCAATTAAATAGGTTTTTTCACGTAAATAAAGAAGAATTGAAAACGTTTCCATTCTAATGTCATTACATTTTTATCAGCTAATTTTAAATTTAACGCTTTACTTAAAAAACAGGAGATGATGAAATGCTCCTGTTTTTCTATTGTTTATTTATTTTTTATCATCGATTAGTCGCGTCATTTGTTGTGGGTATGGATATTTCATTCGATCTGTATTAAGTGCTAACTTAACTGCTTTACGTATATCTCGCTCTGCTCCCCATTGCTCCATATTCACTGTTTGACCAACAATCCGGATCGTCATATTCGCAGTTCCAAATTCATTAACGCCAATCACATTTGGTCCATCGACAAATCGCTTGTCTGATTGGAATTGCTGACAGACGACATTAAGAATATCCATCGTTTTGTCCAAGTCAGATTCATAGTTAATGTGAATATCAACAAGTGCACGCATTGTACCTCTAGAATGGTTAGCAACACTTTCAATCTGACGGTTAGGTATAAAGTTCAGCGTACCATCAAAACTACGAATTTTAGTTGTTCTTAAACCAATTTCCTCGACGATCCCGTCATAACTTGCAACTGTTATATATTCACCGACTTCAATTTGCTTCTCTAGTAAAATAAAGAAACCAGTTACAACATCACTTACTAGCCCTTGAGCACCAAATCCGATCGCTAAACCAAGTACTCCAGCAGATGCAATGAGAGGACCAATTGGTACATTGAAGATTCCAAAGAGCATTGTGATGAAAATAAAAACCAACACATAAGAAAATACATTTAACATTAATTTCTCCAACGTGATAATTCGTGACTTTGATAATTTTTGTCTTCTCGTGGATTTGTGCAAAATGTTTGTGATAATTTTATTTCCTACTGTTCGAGTGACGATATAGGCAATGACTAATAATATAATTTGAAGTCCTGTCGTGACAACAACTTCAATAATTTTCGAAAAGTCTATAGACATTTTAAGCACTCCTTTCATAAAAAACAATAACGTATCGCCAATAAAGAATCAACCAAAATACAGTTAGAGGTAATTAGGAAAAGAAAAAAATCTGAATAGAGTGAAAAATTTAGAATGGTAACACATTATTTACAGTCGTTTCAACCTTAAGGCGGATTTTAACTGAATATCGATATTTCTAAGTAAAAGGACTAGCAATTTAATTCGTAACTCGATATATTAATAGTTATGTAAAAAGAGATATTGAGGAGGGGAGCAAAAATGGAAACGTTTAAAAAACTAAGACAATTTTATTTACCGTACAAAAATTATTTTATTGCATCTTTGTTTTTTGTTCTAGTTGTAACTGGAGTCACGGTAGTGTATCCGGTGGTCTTGCAACTTACTATAGATGAGGTAATTATGGCGGAAAATTATGATTTAATCCCAGTTTTGTCAATTGGCTTTATAATCATTATGGCACTTAAAAGTGTAGCTAATTTCTTCCAGCAATATTTAGGTGATTTATTTGGGATTAAAGCAGTCTATTCATTACGTGATACGCTGTATAAAAAACTTCAGCGCTTATCATTTACCTATTATGATAATGCGCGTACTGGGGATACAATGTCCAGGTTGACTATGGATGTTGAAGGCTTTAAATTTTTCCTAGCAGCTGGTTTAAAAGAAATTGTTCGGGTATTTTTCTTAATTGGGACGAGTTTAGTCGTTATGTTCTTTTATTCTGTTCCACTAGCACTATTAACAATGGCGGTGATGCCATT
>CAZONN010000073.1:3016-7180 GCA_964581235.1 uncultured Amphibacillus sp. | reverse complement strand
GCAATCGGCTGTTAACCGATCGGTCGTAGGTTCGAATCCTACCTGTGGAGCCATTATGGAGAGCTGTCCGAGTGGCTGAAGGAGCACGACTGGAACTCGTGTAGGCGGTTATGCTGTCTCGAGGGTTCAAATCCCTCGCTCTCCGCCAGATAAAACTAAAGTTTACGAGTAGAATTGTTTTTTAAAAATATTACATAGGCCCGTTGGTCAAGCGGTTAAGACACCGCCCTTTCACGGCGGTATCACGGGTTCGAATCCCGTACGGGTCACCATTTCTTAACTATATAATATTATCGCGGGGTGGAGCAGTCTGGTAGCTCGTCGGGCTCATAACCCGGAGGTCGTAGGTTCAAATCCTGCCCCCGCAACCAAAACTATTCCACGTACTCCAGTGAAATACGAGTAGCACTTTGTTGCAACCAAATCTTCTTTCAAGTTACATACTTTAAAATGGTCCGGTAGTTCAGTTGGTTAGAATGCCTGCCTGTCACGCAGGAGGTCGCGGGTTCGAGTCCCGTCCGGACCGCCATTTAAATTAAAATATTAAACTGTTTTTCTATCACCAATAGGAAAAACAGTTTTTTTGTTGCATATTTTGCAGAATATTTCTATTCTTAATTTTTTTTGCTATGATAGATGTAGTTAACGAAAGGATGTACAGCTACATGAATGAATTTGATTTTATTCGATCAATTAAACAAGCAACATATCGAAATACGTCAATCATTAAAGGTATTGGTGATGATGCAGCGGTTTTTCGTCAATCCTATCAAGATAATGTAACAGCAGTTGATACATTTGTTGAAGGGGTTCATTTTTCGAGAAAAACAATGGAACCATTTCATGTAGGTTATCGAGCTCTGGCAGCTAATATTAGTGATATGGCTGCGATGGGTGCAGATCCTATCTCTTATCTCGTTTCAATTGTTGTCCCGTCTCATTATTCTAATCAGGATTTAGCCGAGATATACCGTGGTCTAGATACAATTGCTACGAAATATCAACTAGATTTGATTGGTGGAGATACAGTTACTGGCGAGCAGCTTGTTCTATCTGTTACAATCAATGGAGCAGTTATGCGTGATAAAGCACGCTATCGTCATTTAATGAAGCCAGGAGATCTTATTTTTGTGACAGGGACGCTAGGTGATTCAGCTGCTGGACTTGAGTTATTACTAAATAAGCAGTTAGATGTAATTGGGGAGGAGTATTTAATTAATCGCCATCGAATGCCAACACCACGAGTTGAATTCGCCAAAGGGCTAGCCTCGATCGATCGACTTGCCTTAAATGATATTAGTGATGGTATTGCGAGTGAAGTGAATGAATTAGCCCAAGCGTCAAACTTAACAATTTATTTAACAGCAAGTAATCTGCCTCTCTCCAGTGAACTTAAACAATATTCACGCAGTCAGCAACTTGAGTATAGCTTAAATGGTGGAGAGGATTTTGAGTTAGTTGGATCTGTTTCGCCAGAAAACTGGCCAGAAGTTCAACGAATTGCTAAGCAAACAAAGACGCCGATTGTTATAATTGGTGAAGTAAGAGATGAACATAACAATAATGGTACTGCTTTTATAAAAAATAATAATGACTATAATAGGCTACAACCGAGTGGCTTTGTTCATAAAAACTAAGGTGATTGAATGAAAACAATTAAAGTATGCTCAGAAATTGAAACAAAAGCACTGGCAAAGAAGTTAGCTAAGCTTTTGCGTCCCAATAGTGTCATTACACTAACGGGTGATTTAGGTGTCGGTAAAACAACATTTACTAAAGGATTTGGCGAGGGATTAGGGGTCAAAAGAACAATTAATAGCCCTACTTTCACAATTGTTAAAAGTTATCAAGCCGAGATTCCACTTCACCATATCGATGCCTATCGATTAGAGAATAGTGATGAGGACATTGGTTTTGACGACTATTTCTCTGACCAAGCGATAACAGTTGTAGAGTGGCCTCAATTTATTGATTTATTTTTACCAGAAGAACGATTAGAACTTTTGATTGAACGTTTAGATGAAGAAGCTCGATTAATTACGCTCAATCCAATTGGTTCATATTATGAAAACATATGTGAGGAGCTTGGCAGATGACGATATTGGCAATTGATACATCAAGTGAAGTTTTAGCAGTTGCTTTGGCCAGAGAGGGAAAAATAATTGCTGAGTATAGTTCGCTCAGTAAAAATAAACATTCAAAACGATTGATGCCAGCTATCGTTCAATTACTAGACAATGTTGATGTTAAACCGAAAGACTTAGAAAAGATTGTGGTTGCAAAGGGGCCAGGATCGTATACAGGGGTCAGAATTGGTTTATCTACAGCGAAGACACTAGCTTGGACGTTAAAAATTCCCGTTGTTGGTATTTCCAGTTTAGAAGCATTATCTTTACAAGTACAAGGAAGAGATGCATTAATCTGCCCGTTTTTTGATGCTAGAAGGAATCTTGTTTACACTGGTTTATATGACAAAAATGGACAGTCAATTATTGCTGATCAAAATTGTTTAATGACTGATTGGTTAGATGAATTAGCAAAACTTGAGCAACCGATTATTTTTATTAGTCCCGATTTAGATCTATTTAAAGAAGTGATCATTGACCGCTTAGGTACATGCGCAATATTTACTTCAGAAGGCTTTAATACGACCCGTGCAGGCTTGTTAGCACTCTTAGGTGTCAATGGTAGTGAAGAGGATGTTCACCAGCTTGTACCTAGTTATTTACGACTTGTTGAAGCTGAAGTTAATTGGTTGGCTAATCAAGAGGAGCAATCAAATGAATGATACCGTAATTCGTCCGATGAGGCTCAACGACCTTGATCAAGTTGAGGAAATTGAAAAAAGATCATTTGCATCAATTTGGACAAAAAATTTATATCGAAAAGAATTACTTGAAAATAGTTTTGCTTATTACTTTGTTATTGAAAAGGATCAGCAATTGATTGGTTTTTGTGGCCTTTGGTTAGTAATTGATGAGGCGCAAGTAACGAACATCGCAATTGATCCTACTTATCGTGGGCAAGGTTATGGAGCATTACTATTTCAGCATCTGATGAAATACGCGATTGCTAATGGAGCAAGTAACTTATCATTAGAGGTTCGGGAATCAAATGAGCCAGCACAAAAACTATATCAGAAATTTGGTTTAGAAAAAGCAGGGATTCGGAAAAATTATTATACAGATAATAATGAGGATGCGATTGTGATGTGGGTGGGATTATGACTAAAAATAGTGAAACATATATATTAGCAATTGAAACAAGTTGTGACGAGACAGCAGCAGCAATTATTAAGGATGGACGAGAAATTGTCTCAAACGTTGTCGCTTCTCAAATAGAGAGTCATAAACGCTTCGGGGGTGTTGTTCCTGAAATTGCTTCAAGACATCATGTTGAACAAATGACTTATGTTTTAGAAGAAACCTTTGCTAAAGCCAATATGAGCGCTGAAGATATTGATGCGATCGCTGTTACGGAGGGACCCGGGTTAGTTGGGGCATTATTAGTTGGCGTCAGTACTGCTAAAGCTTTAGCATTTGCTCATGACAAGCCGTTAATTGGTGTCCATCATATTGCGGGCCATATTTATGCAAATCGATTGATTGAGGAATTTAAATTTCCTTTACTTGCCTTAGTCGTTTCAGGTGGGCATACAGAGCTTATTCTGATGCAAGAGCATGGTGAATTTGAAGTAATTGGTGAAACGAGAGATGATGCCGCAGGAGAAGCTTACGATAAAGTCGCTCGAACGATGGGACTCTCGTATCCGGGGGGACCAGAAATTGATCGACTTGCAAAGCAAGGCACAGATACGTTAAATTTCCCGCGAGCGTGGCTAGAAGAAGGCTCTTTTGATTTTAGTTTTAGTGGTTTAAAATCAGCTGTGATTAACACTCTTCATAACGCGAAACAAAAAGGGATTGAATTAGAGAAGGCCGATATTTCAGCCAGCTTCCAGGCAAGTGTTGTTGATGTTTTGGTTGAAAAAACACATCGAGCTGCCAAGCAATTCGACGTGAATCATGTGATTGTTGCAGGAGGAGTAGCAGCAAATAGTGGGCTAAGAACTGCTTTACAAGCAAAATTTGCTGATGAAAAAGTGAAATTATCAATTCCACCACTATCATTGTGTACTGATAATGCCGCGATGATCGGTGCAGC
>CAZONN010000073.1:0-2916 GCA_964581235.1 uncultured Amphibacillus sp. | reverse complement strand
AAAGTAAGCTCATTTTTAACTATTGATCAAGCACATCTTCCTGTAAAACTTCCCATTCTTCCATCAATGCTTCAATCTGGTCATTTAATTTTTGATTATGATTTGTGAATGCAAATGCTTTTTCATGATCTTGATAAACTTCAGGTTTAATTAATTCAGCTTCATTAGCTATAATGTTTTCTTCTAAACGCTCTATTTCCATTTCTATTTCTTCGATTCGTCTTAACCGTCTACGTTCTTGTTGTTTTCTCTGCTTATCTTCTTGGTAATTTAATTTTGGTTCAATAATTGTTGTCTTAGCGACTAAGTTTACTTGATTAAGTGCTTCAATTTCGGCTTCTTCTTGTTTTTTTGCTAGATAATAATCATAATCACCTAAGTAGACTGTGATCCCATCCTGACTTTGTTCATAAACATGTGTCGCGATCTCATTGATAAAATAGCGATCATGCGAAACAAATATAATTGTACCAGGAAAATCAATTAAAGCTACTTCTAGAATCTCTTTACTCGTCAGATCTAAATGGTTAGTCGGCTCATCTAATATCAGCAGGTTCGCTTCTTTCATCATTAATTTAGCTAACGCTAATCGGGCCTTTTCTCCACCACTAAGTGTCGAAACTGGACTTAAGACGTCATCCCCGGAAAATAAAAAGTTACCTAAGATTGTCCTGATTTCTTGTTCTGTCACATGAGGGAACTCGTCCCATAACTCCATTAGTGCTGTTTTTCGCGAATGAAGTTTTGCAAGTTCTTGATCGTAATAACCGACTTCAACGTTTGTGCCAAACTTGAGCTCACCAGTAGTCGCTTTGTACTCACCTATGATTGTCTTTAATAATGTCGACTTCCCTACCCCGTTCGGACCAACTAAAGCAATCCGATCTTGTCTGTTAACGTTAAAATTTAAATTAGCAAAAATAAATTCTTTTTCATTAGGGTATCGATAAGACAAATTTTCAACTTTTAAGACATCATTACCGCTGCGTCGTTTAATACTAAAGCTAAACGAAGCAGATGACTCATCACCTTTTGGTTGATCTAGTCGCTCCATCTTCTCTAACTGTTTACGTCGACTTTGTGCCCGCTTAGTTGTTGAAGCTCGGACTAAATTACGTTGGACAAAATCCTCCATCCGCTTAATTTCCGACTGTTGCTTTTCAAAAGATTTATATTCACGCTCATAATCAAGCGCTTTTTGTTCTAAATACTTACTGTAGTTCCCGTGGTATTTTTTGGATTGCTGATGAGCAATTTCGTAGATAATATCGACTGTATGATCAAGAAAATAACGGTCGTGAGATACAATTACAACAGCACCTTGATAACCGCGCAAAAATTGTTCTAACCACGTTAAGGTCGTGATATCTAAATGGTTAGTCGGCTCATCTAAAATCAGTAGATCAGGCTTAGAGAGCAACAATTTTGCCAGAGCAAGACGGGTTTTTTGCCCCCCACTCAATTCAAAAATTGGCGTATTAAAATCATAATCAGCAAAACTTAATCCATGTAAAACAGCTTGAATATCAGATTCATATTGATACCCACCAGATGCTTTAAAAGTTGTCAGCCGATGATCGTATTGATTTAATAATTGTTGATAACGCGTTTCGTCCGCAATTAAATCAGGGTCACCCATTTTTTCTTCCATCTCACGTAATGCTTTTTCTTCGTCGATTAATTCGTGAAAAACTTTCTTCATTTCGTTCCAAATTGTTTCTTCTGTTTCAAGCCCGGTATGTTGATCCAGGTAGCCAATCCTAACATCCTTTGATTGGTGGATTTCTCCTTCGTCATAAGGCAATATTCCAGCCATTATTTTTAACAGCGTTGATTTACCCGATCCATTTCGACCAACAATCGCAATCCGATCGTTTGATTTCACTTCTAGCTTTATATTGTTTAAAATGGTTTCAGCACCAAAATGTTTAACTAATTGATTGATTTGTAATAAAATCATCACTATTCACCTCATCTATCTCAATATATCGTATCATTTGCCTGTAAACTAAGCAAAATAAAGATAAATTTATAAAAAAATTCAGTTTAAAAAGACAAGCAAGCAATAATTTGTTACACTATTAACATAGTCCATGATCAGTGATGAACAAAGACCATTTTATAGAAGGAGAATAAGTGATGGATATAAACAGTAAGATTCCTCAAGCCACGGCGAAAAGACTTCCCTTATATTATCGCTTCTTAAACAATTTGCACATTCAGGGGAAAACGAGAGTGTCATCAAAGGAATTAAGTGAAGCGGTTAAAGTTGATTCTGCAACAATTAGACGAGACTTTTCTTATTTTGGAGCACTTGGAAGAAAAGGATATGGCTACAATGTTGAATATTTATTAGAGTTTTTCCGTAAAACATTGAATCAGGATACAACGTCAAATGTCGCTTTAATTGGAGTTGGAAATCTAGGTACTGCTTTTTTACACTATAACTTCACTAAAAGTAATAACACAAAAATTATTAAAGCATATGATGCGAATCCTGATGTCATTGGTACGGAAGTTGGTCATGTAAAGATTGAAGATATTGCTCAACTAGAAGAGACTTTGGATGACATTGATGTAGCGATTTTAACAGTCCCAGGACCATCTGCTCAACCTGTAACTGATAAATTATTGAAAGCAGGCGTTAAAGGTATCTTGAACTTCACACCTGCCAGAATTACCGTTCCAGCAGAAATTCGTGTGCACCACATTGATTTAACTGTGGAACTGCAATCATTAATTTATTTTGTTGAGCATTACCCGTTGGATAAGAAATAAGCAACAAGCTGTTATGCTTGCTGCTTATTTTTTTGATGTCGCTTAAGCTTTATATGAAATTGGAGAAACCGAATTGCTACTCCAAACTCTAATGTTGCCAACACAATTAATAACATTGTTAAAGGCTCAAACACTGTT
>CAZONN010000072.1:0-7204 GCA_964581235.1 uncultured Amphibacillus sp. | reverse complement strand
TCTTTTTAGCCATATAATAAAAATAATCATTATTTTTAACGTCAAATCGTTTATACTATTAGTGAAGCGGTCCTTTTATTAAATAATCGTTTCACACAAATAATGAAAGGATGATCGGCACATGAGGATGGTAGATCTAATTGTAAAGAAGCGCGATGGCCTAACGTTAACTAAAGATGAAATTGATTATATGATTCAACAGTATACTGATGAACAAATACCAGATTATCAAATGGCTACGATGATGATGGCTATTTATTTTCAAGGGATGACAACTGAGGAAAGAGTTTATCTAACAGAAGCGATGGTTGCTTCAGGAGATCAAATTGATCTCTCAGCAATAGAAGGTATTAAAGTAGATAAGCATTCAACTGGTGGAGTTGGTGACAGTACAACGCTAATTATCGCACCTCTAGTTGCTGCTGTTGGAGTCCCAGTCGCAAAGATGTCAGGTCGTGGCTTAGGTCATACAGGTGGAACACTTGATAAGCTTGAAGCGATTCCGGGTTTTAAAGTTGAATTAGATAGCTCAGATTTTATTAATCTTGTTAATAAAAATAAAGTTGCTGTGATTGGGCAAAGTGGAAACCTGACACCAGCAGATCAAAAACTCTATGCATTAAGAGACGTAACCGCAACTGTTAACGCGATTCCACTGATTGCAAGTTCGATTATGAGTAAAAAAATTGCCTCTGGAGCTGACGCGATCGTGCTTGATGTCAAAACAGGTTCAGGTGCTTTCATGAAAGAGCTTGATGATGCAATCGCATTAGCTGAGGCGATGGTTGAGATCGGCAGTGGTGCGGGACGACAAACAATGGCGATTATCTCGGATATGAGTCAGCCCCTTGGGTTTGCTGTCGGTAATGCTCTAGAAGTCAAAGAAGCAATTGCGACATTAAAAGGCGAAGGCCCAGCAGATTTAACGGAATTAAGCTTAACCTTAGCCAGTCAGATGGTCTTTTTAGCAGAGAAAGCTGATTCGATCGAACAAGCACGTGAAAAATTGTTAGCAGTAATTGAAAGTGGTGAGGCAATTGCTAAACTAAAAGTGTTTATCGAGTCACAGGGTGGCGATCCAAACGTGGTTGATCAACCCAATCGTCTACCACAGGCAGACTTTCAATTTGAGGTTAAGTCAAACGAAGCCGGATATGTTTCAGAAATTATTGCTGATCAAATCGGAATCGCAGCCAGTATGCTGGGCGCAGGTCGGACAACAAAAGATTCAGAAATTGATCTTGCAGTAGGGATTGTCTTGGTCAAGAAAGTTGGTGATTCTGTAGAGCAAGATGATACGCTAGCGATAATCCATAGCAATAAGGAGCAAAATCAAACGATTACAGAAAAAATTCAAGAAGCATTTCATATTCAAGCTGAAGAAATTAAACAAAATCCGTTAATCTATCAAATGATTTCAAAGTAGATTTTTAAAAATAGAAGAGTCATCTTGTGAAGAATGAGCTTGTGGGAGGAATAGTTATGAAAAAACAATTTAAAAGAATATTTTTATTAATATTAGATTCAGTAGGTATTGGAGAAGCGCCAGATGCAGCCGATTTTGATGATGTTGGCGCAAACACCTTAGGTCATATCGCTGACTATGTTGATGGTTTAAAGATGCCAACAATGGGTAGATTAGGTTTAGGTAACATCCGATCGATCAAAGGAATTGAAAAAGCAGAACAACCTTTAGCACACTATACAAAGATGGAAGAAGCTTCAGTCGGAAAAGATACCATGACAGGACATTGGGAGCTGATGGGTCTGCATATTGATCAGCCATTCCAAACATTTCCGGATGGATTTCCAGAAGACTTATTAGCAGAGTTAACAAAAAAAACAGGGCGGGGAATTATTGGTAATAAACCAGCTTCAGGAACGGAAATTCTCGTTGAGCTCGGTGAGAAACATATCGAGACAGGTGACTTAATTGTTTATACCTCAGCGGACTCAGTTTTACAAATTGCAGCGCATGAAGAGGTCGTCCCACTTGATGAACTTTACGAAATTTGTGAAATCGCACGTGAGTTAACCAAAAATGAAAAGTATATGGTTGGTCGAGTAATTGCTCGTCCGTTTATTGGCGAAGTAGGTGCTTTTGAACGCACGTCAAATCGACATGACTACGCACTAAAGCCGTTTGATCGAACAGTGATGAATGAATTGAAAGATGCAGATTTAGATGTCTTAGCATTAGGTAAAATCACTGATATTTTTGATGGCGAAGGTGTGACTGAATCGATTCGCACGACAGATAATGATGATGGCATGGACAAACTGATTACATCGATGGATAAAGATTTTAAAGGGTTAAACTTCTTAAATTTAGTTGATTTTGATGCGAAATTTGGTCACCGACGTGATCCTAAAGGGTATGCGAAAGCGCTAGAAACGTTTGATCAGCAATTACCAGCTGTTTTAGAAAAATTGCGTGAAGATGATTTATTAATTATTACTGCAGATCACGGTAACGATCCAACTCACCATGGAACAGACCATACACGTGAGTATGTGCCATTAATTATTTATCACACAAATATCCAAGCAGGAAAAGAACTACCGGTTCGCAAAACTTTTGCTGATATTGGTGCAACGATTGCTGATAACTTCAATGTAAAGCTACCAGAACATGGGGATAGTTTTTTACCAGAGATAAACTAAGAGAGGGAGTGTGCTGATGGAATATAATCAACTAAATCAAGCAAAGCAATTTTTACAGGATCAATTAAAGGTTAAGCCAAAAGTAGGTCTAATTTTGGGATCAGGTTTAGGTGTTCTTGCTGAGCAAATTAGTCAGCCAGTTCGGATTCCATATCAAGAAATCCCTGGTTTTCCTGAATCAACTGTCGAAGGGCATGCAGGACAACTCGTTATTGGCCAATTAAATGGGGTAGACGTTGTGGCGATGCAAGGTCGCTTTCATTATTATGAAGGCTACGGGTTGGATGCAGTTACATTCCCAGTTCGAGTGATGAAAGCAATTGGTATTGAAAAACTGTTTGTCACGAATGCTGCAGGTGGTGTGAACGAAGATTTCAAACCAGGTAATTTGATGTTAATTACCGATCATATTAACAATACTGGACAGAATCCTTTAATTGGGCCAAATGATGATAGCCAAGGTGTTCGTTTCCCTGATTTATCGACTGCATATAATCGTGATTTACAAACGCTCGCCCGACAAGTAGCTAAAGAATTAACGATTGATTTAAAAGAAGGTGTCTACGTGTGGAATACAGGGCCAACATATGAAACACCTGCTGAAGTGAAAGTGTTACAAGCAGTTGGCGGTGATGCGGTTGGAATGTCAACTGTCCCAGAGGTCATTGTCGCCCGCCACATTGGTCTAGACGTTTTAGGAATCTCGTGTATTTCAAACATGGCTGCCGGGATACTTGATGAGAAGTTAAGCCACGACGAGGTCATCGAGACGACAGAAAGTGTTCGAGAAACATTCATTTCATTTGTTAAGGAAATATTGACACGATTAACGTAAATGATATATTCAAAAGATTAAATCAACCAGGGAGGCTCACTGAAATATGCTGGAACAGCTAATTATCGAAGCAAAAAAGGCCCGTGAAAAAGCTTATGCACCTTATTCTAATTTTAAAGTAGGGGCAGCCTTGTTAACCAAAAGTGGTGTAATTTTTCACGGTTGCAACGTTGAAAATGCTGCTTATTCGATGTGTAACTGCGCAGAACGCACAGCTTTATTTAGTGCTTATGCAGCTGGGGAGAGAAACTTTGATGCAATCGTGGTTGTAGCAGACTCGCCACGACCAGTCCCGCCATGTGGTGCCTGTCGTCAAGTGATGAGCGAGCTTTGCCCAGAAGATATGCCCGTTACCTTAACAAACCTAAATGGTGATCTGAATCAGACAACTGTAAAAGCCCTGATACCAGGCGCTTTTCTAGCCAATGATCTAAATACAAATAAGGGAGAAGAGTAAACATGAGTCAGAAATTAGCCCAATACATTGATCATACTATTTTAAAAGCAGATGCAAATCGAAATGAGCTGACACTTTTATGCCAAGAAGCAATTGAACACTCGTTTTTTTCTGTCTGTGTCAATCCTACTTGGGTAAAATTCGCTAGTGAGCAATTGCAGGGAACAGATGTTGACGTTTGTACAGTGATTGGTTTCCCATTAGGTGCATCAACACCTGAGGTAAAGGCCTTTGAAACGAGCAATGCAATTAATAATGGTGCGACTGAAGTAGATATGGTGATTAATATTGGTGCTTTAAAAGACAAAAATTATTCACTAGTTGAAGCTGATATTAAAGCAGTTGTTGATGCAGCAGCAGGAAAAGCCCTAGTAAAAGTCATTATTGAGACAAGCTTATTAACGAATCAAGAAAAAGTGAAAGCATGTCAACTAGCTGTCGACGCAGGAACTGACTTTGTAAAAACATCAACCGGATTTTCAACAGGCGGAGCAACTGTCGAAGATATTAAGTTGATGAGAGAAGCGGTGGGCCCAAATATCGGTGTAAAAGCATCAGGCGGAATAAGAGACAAAGAAACTGCCGAAGCTATGATTGAAGCCGGTGCTAGTAGAATTGGTGCAAGTGCAGGCATTACAATTGTGCAGGAAAATTAATTAGCGATCGATAAGAAAAGCTAAAATAGCTCATTCCGATTGACTTTCATGCTTGAAAATTACCTATTTGATTGTGTTTTACCCAGTCAAACACTGTATAAAGAAAGTGCAGAATTAGGGTTGAATACTCATCACTTAAATTCTAAAAAATTTTTTAAGTAAGAGTCTTCTGTCGGAGATCAAATAAAAGGAGCAGGATTGATGGGTAAAATAACGACACCAGTTATTTCGACTGAAAAGACTATATCAGAATTTAATCAAATTTTCGATCCAGATCACCCCTTTCTTGAAGGCGTACTTATTGAAAATTGTTCAATCACTGATGTGGAAGTAATAGGTGCTGAATTTATTAATGTTGTCTTTAAAAATGTGACATTTACAGATGTAAACTTCGAAAAAATTTACTTACGAGATGTTCAGTTTAAAACTTGTGATTTATCACTAGCCAATTTAGATGAGGCAACAATGCAACGTGTCTCTTTTAAAAACTGCCAATTAACTGGTGTCACTATGGTCGATGCACGTCTACAAAACGTTCTATTTAATCAATGTAATTTACGGCTAGCAGGAATGGGCTATAGCATGAAAAAATATGTGGAATATATTGAATGTGTTTTAACGGAAGTGGATTTTTATCACAGTAAATGGTCAAAGGTTTACTTTGATGCATGTGAATTAACTGGATCAAACTTATCAAATACATTATTAAAAGGAATCGATCTACGTAGCTCAGACTTTGAGCATTTAACGGTTAGAACAGAAGATTTACGAGGTTGTATCGTTAACCCGATTCAGGCTCAACAACTGTCTACTTTATTGGGGCTGATAATCAAGTAGAAAAGCGAAGACTGTCACAATTATATTAATGAAAAGGCTAGTTATTCAATAAGAATCGATGGATTGAAAAATATTTGTTTAACTTAGTTAATTCAATGGACTAACTAAGTTAAAAGTGTTAATATGAAATTATAAAATAAAACTGAAACTAATCGAGGAGGTTTTTGAAAAATGGCGTATTTTGATAATATCCCAACAGTAAAATATGAAGGTCGTCACTCAGACAACCCTTATGCATTTAAGTTCTACAACCCTGAAGAAAAAATCGGTGGCAAAACGATGGAAGAAATTATGCGTTTTGGTGTCGCATACTGGCATACATTTGTTGCTGACGGTAGTGACCCATTCGGTGCTGGTACAGCGCTTCGTAAGTGGGACCACTTTAAAGGAATGGACTTAGCAAAGGCACGTGTTGATGCTTCATTCGAATTTTATGAAAAACTTGATGTACCATTCTTTGCTTTCCACGATGTAGATATCTCACCAGAAGGTGACACGCTTCGTGAAACAAACAAAAATCTTGATGAAATTGTAGCAATGATGAAAGACTACATGAAAGACAGCAAAGCAAAATTACTATGGAACACAGCAAACAACTTTACTAACCCACGTTGGACGCATGGTGCAGCTACATCTCCAAATGCAGATGTCTTTGCATATGCAGCTGGTAAAGTTAAAAAAGGTCTTGAAGTAGGTAAAGAATTAGGCGCAGAAAACTACGTATTCTGGGGTGGCCGTGAAGGTTACGAATCACTTCTAAATACAGATATGAAATTTGAGCAAGAGAACCTAGCTAGACTTTTCCATATGTCACTTGACTATGCAAAAGAAATTGGTTTTGACGCTCAGTTCTTAATCGAACCTAAGCCAAAAGAGCCAACAACTCATCAGTATGATTTTGATGTTGCAACTGGAATTGCATTCCTATACCAGCATGGTTTAGAAAAAGATATTAAATTTAATATTGAAGCAAACCACGCGACATTAGCTGGTCACACGTTTGAGCACGAACTACGTGTTGCACGTGATGCAGGTATGCTAGGTTCAGTTGATGCTAACCAAGGTGATATGCTACTTGGTTGGGATACAGACGAATTCCCAACTGATCTTTATTCAACAACGTTAGCAATGTATGAAATCCTTAAAAATGGCGGATTAGGCCGTGGAGGATTGAACTTTGACGCGAAAGTACGTCGTGGTTCATTTGAAACAGAAGATCTATTCCACGCACATATTGCAGGTATGGATGCTTTTGCAGTTGGTCTAAGAGTTGCACAGAAAATGATTGATGATAAATTCTTCGAAAATATCATCGACGAAAGATACAAATCATTTAGCTCTGAAATTGGTAAGAAGATTACTTCAAATGATACAAACCTTAAAGAGCTTGAAGCACATGCACTTGATCTAAAAGATATTGATATCCGTTCAGGTCAAGTTGAGAAGATTAAAGCAAGAATTAACCAATATCTTTTAAATATCTAATATTAAACTTGAATCATGCGAATAGTGCTCAGCGCCATTCGCATGATTTATATTGAAGGAGGTTATAAAAATGAGTTATGTTTTAGGAGTCGATCTAGGAACGAGTGCTGTTAAAGTTTTACTTGTATCTAAGGCTGGAGAAGTTGTTGATGAAGTATCCAAGGACTATCCACTTTATCATGACAAAGCAGGTTATAGTGAGCAAGTCCCTGATGATTGGGTAAAACAAACAAAAGCTGCTTTAAAAGAATTAACAGGTCGTATGGATGA
>CAZONN010000071.1:0-7566 GCA_964581235.1 uncultured Amphibacillus sp. | reverse complement strand
TTGTTGGAAAATCTGATTTAACGTATCAATTTGACTGTTTTTCTTATATAATGGAGATTGTGTGACATGCTAATAAGGATTTAAATGATTTGATAAATGTTATTTTAGCGGATTAATGACTTGGAGGTAGAAGGTATGTTGATGCATCAAAGAAAAAGTTGGTTACTTATTCTGATTGTTTTTTTAGGCTTCTTTATTAATCAACCGGGCATAAAGGCTGAAGAGATTAAACAATACGTAAGCAGTGATCATACGACAAGACAAACACAAATCAAACTAATTGAACAGATTCGACATTTAACTCGATTTACATATGATTCTGGGTATAATTTTAGTTATCCAGATGCGGTAAGAGGAATTTATGTAACAGGACACTCGGCTGGTGGAGCACGTTTTGAAACATTACTAAACCTTGTGAATACGACCGAATTAAACGCAATGGTTATTGATATTAAAGATGATTATGGGAACTTAACTTATATTCCAGATGAAGATTCTCCGTTCTATGATATATCAAAACCTTATATTAGCGATCCAGTACAAATGATGGATGTCTTAGAAGAGCATGGGATTTATCCGATTGCACGAATTGTTGTATTTAAAGATAGTGTCCTTGCAAAAAAACGTCCTGAACTATCATTTTTAGACAATGGTAAAGTATGGGTTAATAATCGTGGAGAAGCCTTTGTAAACCCATATGAAAAAGAAGTTTGGGAATATAACGTTGAAATTGCTAAAAAAGCAGTTGAACTTGGTTTTCAAGATATCCAATTTGACTATGTTCGCTATCCAGAAGGGTTTGAACTTCGAGATGATCAACTTGAGTATACTCAAGGCGATTATGCCGATTTGGATATGGAGGGTGTCAAAAAACGTGTTGAGGCTGTGACTGATTTCGTAGCGTATGCACGGAAAGAGTTAAATCATTTTGGTGTCGACGTTTCTGTCGATATATTTGGTTATGCCGCGACAATAGAAGAAACACCAGGTATTGGACAAAACTTCTCAAGAATTTCTGAGAATGTTGATGTCATTTCATCAATGATTTATCCAAGTCACTGGACACCGTATTTTGGGATTGCTTATCCTGATCAAGAACCATATGCTTTAGTTGATGCGTACAGTAAGGTTGAAAATGATGTCTTAGGTGCTTTGTCAGAGCGACCAATCTCACGACCGTGGATTCAAGATTTTGAAGCACCATGGCTTTATAGTGGACCAACATTTAAATATGGAGTTGCAGAAGTTGAAGCGCAAATTCGTGCTTTAAATGAAAATGGGATCAATGAGTTCTTACTTTGGAATGCTGGTAATGTTTATACTGAAGGTGTTGACTATACTCCACTTGATTGATAAGAAACGGATTAAACTAGACTATACTTTTGCAATAAGGAGCTTTTAAAGCGATAGTTGCTATTTATAATGGAATCTGGTGTAATAGGCCGAGATATGCACGTATATAAGAGTTAACAATTAAGATCGGATTCGTTATAATAAAAAAGGTTCAGAAATAGCGAAAGGGTGGACAGTTTGAATTGGTTTGACAAATTGCAAGAATATTTTCCAATTGAGGAAATGAAATCGAAAGAACATATGGAATTGTTACTCGTAGAAAAAGGTGATGTCTACTTTAAAGATGAAGGACAGGATCATATATTAATGTATGCTGAGTTCAAAGGATTCATTTTTATTGATTACTTATATGTTTCACCTGATTCACGGGGTAAAGGAATTGGTCATCAATTAATTGAAAAGTTAAAAAAGAGAGAGAAACCGATTATTCTTGAAGTGGAACCTGTTGACTATGAGGAAACAGATTCATTAAAACGATTGAATTTTTACCAGAGAGAAAGTTTCAAACATGCAAAATCAATTGGTTACAATCGCCGATCTTTAGCAACCAACGAGGATAGTCGATTAGAAATATTATACTGGTCTCCAGGGGATAAAAATGAAGCAGAGATCTATCAACAGATGCGACAGATGTATCAAGATATTCATACGTATAAAGATGAACAATTGTATGGTCAGGCATACCAATCTGCTGAAGAAGTTTTAACATTTGATCTAGCTGGTAATAAAGAAGATATTTTTTCAGAATTAAAGCAAAAGTAATTAGGAGATTGTATTAATCTACTGAGTCTTTAAAAGAGCTTTTTTCAATTAACAATGGTTTGTTTCTTGTTAATTGAGAAAAGTTTTTCTTTTTAACAGAAATGATGTTTAAAAGATCTTGATAAGGGAATAACGAGTAAGGAAAGCCATTTCAACATCAATAATTGTGTAAATTGTTTGTAAATCTGTATTAGTCACTATCAATGTAACACAATATGTAGTATAATTATAATTAGTTATTACATTATAGTTATTGTCATCTAATAATGACATGAATTGATTAACAATTAAATTTATATATATGAGGAGTGAAATCAAATGGTTACACTTTATACCTCGCCAAGCTGTACTTCTTGTCGGAAAGCTAAAGCATGGTTAGAAGAACACAACATACCATATCACGAAAGAAACATATTCTCCGATGCGTTGACGATTGATGAGATTAAGGAAATATTACGAATGACTGAGGATGGTACAGATGAGATCATCTCAACACGGTCAAAAGCTTTTCAAAAATTAGAAGTAGATATTGAGCAGATGTCATTAAAGGATTTAATTGATACAATCCAAGAGAATCCTGGTATTCTGCGTCGTCCAATTATTCTCGATGAGAAAAGATTGCAAGTCGGTTATAATGAAGATGAGATTAGACGATTTTTACCACGCAAGGTGAGAAATCTACAGTTGCTAGAAGCACAAAGAATGGTCAATTAATTTTTATACTTAAAAAAGCACAACCATATATTCAGGTTGTGCTTTTTCATTACAGCGAGTTAATCAAAATGAGTGACATCTATTCAATAATACGGTAAAATAGGTACTTGATATTAATTATTTTATAAATGCTTAGCACATGTTTAAATAGGGTAGAGTAAGATATAATTAAAGTGAATGGCGATGGACCTTTTTGTTGAAAGGGGAGAAGCTGAATGGAAATAGAAAGAATTAATGAAAATACGATAAAATTTTATATGTCATATCTAGATATTGAAGACCGTGGTTTTAACCGTGAAGAAATTTGGTATAACCGCGAACGAAGTGAGCAACTTTTCTGGCAAGTGATGGATGAGGCTGGCGATCAAGAGTCGTTTGATATTGAAGGTCCGTTATGGATTCAAGTACAGGCGATGGAAAAAGGGTTGGAAATTACCGTAACTAAAGCCCAACTATCGAAAGATGGCCAGAACTTAGATTTATCGAATGAAACCTCAGGAATTGATGACCATTTAAACGATAAGCTCGAAAGTTTACTTGACCTTCAATTGGGTAAAGCAACTAAAAAAACAAAACGTAAAACGAAAGATGAAGAATTTACACGTATGGTGCATCATACAGTTGCTTTTAACGATTTCGAGGATATGATCCAGTTGAGTCATCGCATGGATACAGAAGAGGGGATTACAAGCGAACTGTATCACTATAAAGATGAATATATTTTAATCGTTAAATTTGATGACACGATCTTAAACGATCATGTTCAAGATAATCTGCTAAGTATTATTTATGAATATGGAAGTCATAAAAAGGTCACAATCCCAATCATTTTAGAATATGGAAAAACTATTTTCTCTGAAAAAGCCTTAGAACAAACAAAGCAATTTTTTCAATAAATCATTGAAGCACTTGATAGACTTTAGTTTAGTCTGTTAAGTGTTTTTATTTTGCGAAAAATAAAGGAATTTAATCGTACTGTGTCGAATAAGAGATTATCACGAATTAAAGGATGTGGCTTATGCTTCAAGCTGTTTCAAGTAAAGGTAAGCGTGTAACCCTCGCACTTCTTTCGCAACTCCAAATTAGTCAACTCAAACAAACTAAAACGCCATTTTTTTGTCCAGTCTGTAAAAGTAGAGTCATTATTAAGGCTGGAACACAAATAATTGCCCATTTTGCTCATCAATCTCTTCAGGACTGTCCGAATCATGCGGGTGGAGAAGGTGTCTATCACGAAAGAGGTAAGTTAGATTTATTTGCTTGGCTCAGAAATTTGGGTTTTAAAGTCGAGTTAGAGTTTTACTTACCTGAGATTAAGCAACGTGCTGATTTATTAGTCCAATTTGTTCAAAAGAGATTAGCAATTGAGTATCAATGTGCAACGATTTCGCTAAAAGAAATCCTATCTCGTACACGTGGATATCAATCGATCGGTATTACACCACTGTGGATTTTAGGTGGGAATCGAATGCGCCGCTTAGGAAAACAAGGCTTATACCTCACACCAACAGAACAAAGTTATCTACACCAGTTTATCAATGATCCCTATGCAAAACTGTATTTTTATTGTCCTGACACAAAACAATTTGCTCGTTATGATTTAAGTTGTTTTACTGGGAGAAACCGTTCGATTGGTCAACTCAAATTTTATCACTTAGCATCAATTGGCTTTGAACAATTCTTCAAAACAGAGCATGTATCTATATTCACCCCCGAATGGCTTACAGAAAAGAAACGCTTCAGGTTAAAATTACCCCATAAAATGAATCAGACAGAAAAACAATTTAGAGAATGGCTCTACTTAAATCAACTCTTCCCTTCACTTATTTCCAGCTGGATTGGATTACCTGTTAATGGTCAGTGGACGATGAAAGTGTCTGTTTGGACTTGGCAGACCTACTTGTGTTATGATTTCCTTAATCACTTTCCATGCTTTTCTTTCAAACAATTGGATCAGTATATGGAGCGTTATCGCAAAAAATCAATTCGCAACTTTCCAATGCTTCGGCAACAAGTTGATCCAGTCGCAGATTATTTGGCTTACTTTTTACAAACAGAAAAAATTATCAAAATTGGTGAGACTTATCGACTAAGGGGATCAATCAGTCAATATCAATCGCTTGAACAAGCGTTGGAAAATGATCAATTGATTCAACTTAGTTTGAAGCGAAAAGCACTTTTACGATAAAAAGTTAATCTTTGCGGTATAATAAATGGGAAATATAAATATAGAAGTCTGAATTTTTGCCCAAAGGGAGTTTGGTAAAATTGATGGGCAGGATTCCTAAAAAATAAAGGAGGAATAAATTTTGACAAAAGAAGCGAGTAAATTACAGACAAGAGCTGAAGTTGCTGAAGAAAGAACTTGGAGATTAGAGGATATTTTTGCTACCGATGACCTTTGGGAAGAAGAAAGAAAAGCAGTTTCAGTAGAGTTAGAGAAGTTTACTGCATTAAAAGGCACTTTAGCTGACTCTGCAGATCAACTTTATCAATTACTTACTTTAGAGGATGCGGTATCAGAGCGAATTGGTAAGCTCTATACATATGCTCATATGCGTTATGACCAAGATACAACGGATTCATTTTATCAAGGATTAAATGCGAAGGCATTAACGTTGTATACGCAAGCGGCTAGTGAGCTGAGTTTTATTGTTCCAGAAATCTTAGCAATTGATCCTGAGAAAATCAGAGCATTTACTGAAGAGAAGCCAGAATTAAAGCATTATGATAAAGTTTTAACTGATATTACACGTCAAGCTGCCCACGTTTTATCTGAGCAGGAAGAGGCGTTAATCGCACAATTAAGCGAAGTGATTGATAGTTCATCACAAACATTTGGTGCGCTAAATAATGCTGATTTAACGTTCCCAACGATTAAAGATGAGAACGATAATAATGTTGAATTAACACACGGTCGCTATATCAACTTTATGGAGTCAACAAAGCGTGCTGTTCGTCGTGATGCGTTTAAGGCGATGTATCAGACGTATGAAAAATTTATTAATACATTTGCGTCGACGCTATCCGGTAATGTGAAAAAAGATAATACGATGGCAAAAGTTCGTAAATATTCATCTGCTCGTGCAGCAGCACTTGATCGTAACAATATTCCAGAAACAGTTTACGATAACCTAGTAGCAGCAGTTAATGATCGTATGGATCTATTACATCGTTATGTTAAGTTACGTAAAAAAATTCTTGGTCTTGATGAGATGAACATGTACGATATGTACACACCGCTTGTTAAGGATATTGATTTTAACTACAGCTATGAAGATGCACAGCAGTTATTAATTGATGGGCTTGCTCCACTTGGTGAAGAGTATATTGAACGATTAAAAGAAGGTTTTGACAACCGATGGGTAGACGTTGAAGAGAATAAGGGTAAACGAAGTGGTGCATATTCATCAGGTACTTACGGAACAAATCCTTATATCTTAATGAACTGGCAAGATAACTTAAATAATGTCTTTACTTTAGCGCACGAGTTCGGGCATTCATTGCATAGTTATTATACGCGTGAAAATCAACCTTACCGCTATGGAAATTACTCAATTTTTGTAGCTGAAGTTGCATCAACTTTAAATGAATCATTGTTGAATGAATATTTAGTTGAACGAACAGAAGATCCAAAAGAGAAGCTGTATTTATTGAATAACTTCTTAGAAGGATTCAGAGGGACTGTTTTCCGTCAAACAATGTTTGCTGAGTTTGAGCATTTGATTCATCAGCTTGAGCAAGATGGTGAGGCGTTAACACCTGATACATTAACAAAACATTATTATGAATTAAATAAGAAGTATTATGGTGAGGATGTCGTTCATGACGAGGAAATTGGTTTAGAATGGGCACGTATTCCACACTTCTATTACAATTATTATGTGTATCAGTATGCAACTGGTTACTCAGCAGCGCAAGCGTTATCGGTTCAAATTTTAAATGAGGGGCAGCCAGCAATTGATCGTTACTTTGGCTTCTTGAAAGCAGGAAGCAGTGACTATCCGATTGAAGTATTGAAGCAGGCTGGTGTTGATATGACTGAGAAGACACCAATTCTTCAGGCACTTGATATTTTTGAGGAAAAGTTAAATGAAATGGAAACACTTTATGAGGAATTAAACTAAGATTAGAAAAACGCGGGAAGCCTTGTGCTCCCCGCGTTTTTTGCTACGTTTGTTTATGTTGTTTTCCGTGTACTATGTAGTAGACAGGGATGCTGATGACAACTATTCCGGCGATGATTAAGTATAGGCTTCTAAAGCCAATTAAGGGTAGGATGAATCCGAGTAAGAATGGACCGACTCCTATTCCGAAATCAAAGAAGACAAAGAATGTCGAGGTTGCTAGACCAATTCTGTCTCTCGGTGCAATTGAAACAGCGATTGTTTGTGTGCTTGATTGAAAAGTACCGAATCCGACCCCGATTAATGCTCCAGCGCTTAATAAACTGATAGCAACATGTGATTGACTTAAAATGATTAAACCGACAGCGTAAAGAATCAACGAAGGATAAATAACTGTATTTTCTCCTTTTGAATCATACAATTTTGATTGATGATTTTCCGGCTAGTGGACGAATCAAAACGGCTCCAAGGACAAAGATGCTTGAAGCAAGTCCGGCCATGCTTTGGCTGGCATCAAATTGTTTAGTTGTGTAAGTCATTAATGTGACCATGAGCATTTGAGACTCCCACAGCTAAAGCAATGGGATTCTTGAGTGACTAAGCGTTCGCA
>CAZONN010000070.1:0-7590 GCA_964581235.1 uncultured Amphibacillus sp. | reverse complement strand
ATAAATATCAGGTCCAACCATTCCTTTAAAATAAAAAGCCATACCATAATCCTCAACATCATCTTCAACATCATCGTGATAATACATATGGTCAAAAATTAGATTGATATTTGATCGATCAATGAACTTTCCTTGTGGTAAATCTAAATGATCATTAATGAGAGCATTTTCAACACGATTATAGTCAAACTCATAAGTATCACCAATTTCAAATATTGTAACTGATTCAATTTGATCTGGACTAACGATTATTTGGTCTAGTAAATCATTTTTCTCTAACCAGTCAACAATTTGTTTGTCGCCCCAGCTGATGTATTCGTATATCCGTTCATGGTCTTTTAGAGTAAACTCAACAGATGTTTCAAAGTAATGATCTTCATTACCATTCATCTTATCTTGTTTTAGTAAATCGATAAATTCAGTAATTTGCTCTCGATTCGTTAAGACAAATTCATTTTCGATTAAATGTGAATTAAACCTTAACTCTCTTACTTCAATTGGATTGATTAAAAATACCTCATTTGAATATAATTGATACGTTTCCGTCGTATAAACCCAATCAAGTACGGGATGATTTGCTGTCTGATCTGGTAAATTATACTCTCTCATTACCGTACGTCCATTTTCCAATTGATAAAGGATTGATACATTATTATAATGATAATTAAGTTCATCTTCACGACTGCTATGATCAATTAAATACTGATGGTAGTCACGGATTTTATCAATATCGGCTTTTGTATTAAAGCCATCTACCTCTTGATAACGATCTACATAGTTTTGAAATTGATACAGATTTGTGATGACAAAAGCCGACTCAATCTCTTCAGTAGCTGGAATCCGTTTTTGATAACCTGTAATATCAAACATAATAAACGTAATAATCAAGATAAAGGCTATGAAAAAATAACTATATTCTCGCCATTCACGAAAGACACGCCACGTTTTTTGAACGATCATTTGTGTAATAAAGTAACCAATGATGGAAAAGATCAAATAGCCGATCAGAATTCCAATAAAGCTTCGCTCCATAACAGCGAAGTAAAGTCCACCAATTAATGTGAAACAAAATGTAAAGCTATAAATAAAAATTGGCTTTAATTTTTGAAAAGCTATCGTTTGTGTCGCTGCTTCTACCGGTCGATTTTTGTATAATAACTGCGCAACAATAAATGACAAGATTGTTAAAGCAAAATAAATTAACAATGTCAAGTAAGATTCTTTTGTCTCATAAATGATCGAAAATATATTTGTAATTGGTGAAAGCCTAAATGCTTCTTCTGATATTAAATAACTCTCCGGCAATCCAATGATCGCAAAATTTAAATTTGTATAGTATAAGACTGTAAAGCCAACTGGCAAAAATAAAATGATATACGAAAATATCCCTTGAACGATCGTAATTCCAGTTAGCATACCAACAATTAAACTTATACTATAAATTAAAGTGATTACAATTAGAGTACTTATAAACCAATGTGCTAAATTCGTTAATGTATAGATTTTATCTAGATCCAACAATAGATAATTCAAATAGACAAAGATTCCATTTATTAAAATTGGACCCCATAATGCGACGATACCAAACCCAATTTGTTGCCAAAGTAAATGGCTCCGTTTGATTGGTAAACCATGCAGAAAATCACTGGCATCTTTTTGGTGCAGATACCGCAATATAAACATGGCCATCAATACTGGCACTAAGAAAAGTGCAAACAGTTGTACCACTAACCCGAATTCAAACACTGACCGAGCATATATTTGATTTTTATCAGGATTACTAAACGTCATAAAGATATTTAATGGTAATGAAAAGAACAAGAGTAAAAAGTAGATTAAACTAATCCAGCCGACTTGGCGAAAGTTTTGTTTGAATAGTTCATTTTTATACCAAGATTTCTTCAATTGCATAGCCAATCCCCTCCATTTCATAAACAAAAATCTCTTCAAGAGTTAATGGGAGTAAATCATAAAGTAAAGGTTGTTCTTTGTTAACCACTTGATCAATTTTTTCTTTTTCACCTTTAATAATGAATAAATGAACCGTTCCACGTTTTTCTTCATGCAACACATCAAATGATTCAAATAATTGTTCTGGAAATTCATCTGCAAAAGCAATTTGAACTTTATGAACATCTGACTTTAAATCATCTAAATTCTTTTCTAAAATAAACTTTCCATTGTGTAAAATACTAATTTGATCACAAATATCTTCAATTTCACGTAAATTATGTGATGAAATCATCACAGTCATGTCACGCTCTGCGACATCGTTAAAGATTAAACTTTTAATTCTCTTTCGAATAACAACATCTAAACCATCAAACGGCTCATCAAGAATTAAATAATCAGGCATTGCGCTTAATGCAAGCCAAAAACTAACTTGACGCTGCATTCCTTTAGAAAATTGATGAATTTTGCTTTTTAAATTCATTTTAAAAACAGCTTTCAACTGATCAAAACGTTCTTGATTCCAATTAGGGTAAAAATTCCGATAAAACTCTGCCATTTGCTTAACTGTATAGTGAGAAAAGAAATAAGGATGATCTGGAATAAAGATTAATTGTTGCTTCTTTTCATTATTTTCAAAAATAGCTTGTTGATCAACTAAGACGGTTCCTTTGCTTTCTTTTAAAATTCCAGAAATCATTTTTAAGATTGTCGTCTTTCCAGCACCGTTAGATCCTAGTAGACCGTAAACCGATCCTTTATTAACTTGTAAATTAATTTCGTTAACGACAGTTTTTTTGCCATATGATTTCGTCAAATCTTGAACATATATCATCCCTTATTTCCCCTTTCAGCCTGTTTTATTGCTTCCTTAACAAGCTTGATTAACTCTTCTTCAGCTATCCCTAAATATGCGATCTCTAATAATAACTTTTTGATCTCAGATCTTATTTCATCAATGGCCACATCATTATCTTGTTCAACTGTTGGAGAAACAAAGCTTCCCTTACCTTTAACTGAATAAATATAACCCTGTGTCTCTAACTCACGATAGGCTTTTTGAATTGTGTTTGGATTGACTGTTAACTGTTGTGCAAGTATGCGTACAGAAGGTAATTGTTCATCTGTCTTTAAAACGCTTTTAATAATTAATGATTTAAATTTATCAACCAATTGTTGATAAATCGGATCTCGACTACGCATATCTAATTCAAACATATGCCCCTCCTCCTAACCGTATTAACCGTATTAGTTCATGTAATACAGTTAAATCATACACCTTGATTTAGTATTTGTAAAGCTTTATTTAATATTTATTTTTTTCTACAAAAAAACCAAATGCTAGTTATTTAGCATTTGGCATGTTTGATTACCTATTATTTAAATTGTTCTTGATACCATTCACGAGCGGCATTTACTTCGGTTTGAGTCAATTGATGCCCATTACGCTCCCAATGAACAGTAACATCCGCACCTTTGTCAGTCAGTAACCGCTCTAAATCAACCGACTCTTCTGCTGGACACATTGGATCATTTTCCCCAGCTCCAATAAAGATCGCGGTGTCTTTCTGATTTGGCAGATCGACTTCACGAATAGGTACCATTGGATGATGCAAAATTGCACCTTTTAACACATCTGCATAATGGAACAACAGACTACCAGCAATATTTGCACCATTAGAATAACCAATCGCAATCACTTGATCACGATCAAACTGATATTTCTCACTAGCATCGTCAATAAATCTAGCTAAAATTTTCGTTTGTTTAATCAGATCTTCTAAATCAAAGACCCCTTCCTTCAAACGCTTGAAAAATCTAGGCATGCCATTTTCTAATATATTCCCTCGAACACTTAACACATTCGCATTCGGATCAACTATTTCAGCAATCGGTAATAAATCGCGTTCAGTTCCACCTGTTCCGTGTAATAAAAGTAGAGTCGGGCCATTAACCTGACCTTCTTTAAAAATATGTCTCATATTTTAAGCCTCACTTTGCTTTATTGTTTTGAATTCGAGATAATTATACCATGGTTAATTAACGGATCCAACCTTTTAGCTCAAACTGATCTTTTAGGTCTTCTATTTGACTAGGCGTTAAACTAGAATAACGCGCCTGATCGTAAATAGATGCTAGTGATTCTGTTAACGCTTGATCCTTAATCAATTCACTCTCTAATCGTGCCACTGATTCTTGCGCTGTTTCATGAGTATAGAATTTATAACCCTGAAGGACACCTTGCTCAATCACTTCCTGATATAGCCTCCGAGCTTTTTGTTTATCTGTCAAGCCGCGCCAGTTCTCCTTTCTATTGAATCGACCTTTTAATTTACCAATAAACTGATCAACACTTTTCGTTAAATCAAACACAGATTCTGTTTCATCAACATAACCTTCAGTTTGTTCAAAAGATCGTCCCTTACGCAAACGAAGTAATAATTGAACTATTTTTTCTGCCAAAGCTTTTATTTTCTTTGCAAAGAACGGAATTCTCTTTAACAGATGATATAGAATAAATAAACATGTTAAAATCATAACCGAAATTCCGATAATTGTTAGAATTTGATCTAAAATTTGAATCCACAGTGATGGTTCAGTTGTCGGACCTAGATCACCAAACACTAGATCGACTGGGTCATCAACAATGATTTCGTTTTTGGCATTACCCATTTCTAACAGTTTAAAAAGGCGTCTCAATAAATAGACAAAACCAGCAGCAATAAAATTAAACCGAGTAATTAATAGTACGATCATAAAGAAGAAAAATACATATAGCGAGTTTTGAATTCTTAACTTTTTATTCATCTGTTTCACATTTGTTCTAATTAAACTCGCTTCACTCAAGTGTTCTTGATTAGTTAAGAATAATAAAAAGAACACCAACACTAATGCTAAGGTCGTTAATAGTTGTTGCTCAGACGTATAGTCGACACCATGATATAAGATGTAACTGATGAAATAACTTGGTAAACTCGCTACCCAAATCAAACCAATCGGAAACACATTTGCAAGATGTAATTGACTATATTGAAAGCCTCTCATGCTCGAAACAAACAATAACAGTAAAATGATCAGCTGATGCCAAATCGAGTCCAACGATAGAGTATAAACCATTATTCCAGCAGCTAACACACCCACAATCAACTTCAGACTGTTTTTCTTAATCAACCATCCCGCCGTAGCAGTTATAAGATAACTTAGTGGGAAGTAGAGCCATTTTAAATCAGAAAAATAATCATTCAATACCAGTGTGTTGATCCACAATAATAACGGGAATATTGCTAGCCACTCTAATAAGCTGTATTTAAATGATCGATAAATTCGACTCATGACACACCCTCCTGTCGCTCTGCTAAAATATGATCCACTTCAACAGAATGACCAGCCGCCCTTAATTGCGCAACCTTTTCTAACAATTCACTTGTTAGAACTGGTGTAATCAATAAAATATCTGATCGCTTATTGTATGATGTAATATAAGTGTCAAGTAAATGTTTGATATGTCGACTTCGTTCTGGAACCAAATAAGCAAGTTTATTGAGTAAATGGTAAAAATGCGCCGTCCCAGAGCTTGTCTCCACTTTAACAAATGACCGCTTCGACTCATGCAACTCTCGCTTGTCAACCGCATTCGTCGCAAAACTATATTCTTCCCCACTATTTTCTAAATAATGAGCGACCGTCGCCGCATAACTTAACGTTTTTTCAAACAATTGCTCATCACTTATCGGTAACCAAATATCCCCTGATTGATCAGCATTAACTAAAATAACGACCTCGCGATCAGCTGTATAATCATTCACTTTCACTTGGATATTTTTAGTCCGAGCTGATGCTTTCCAATTAATTTGTTTAATATTATCTCCAGGTAAATAATCTCTCGTTCCAACTGTAATAAAAGGATCCTCAATCATCCACCGTTTAACCATTTGTTCACCGATAAAAATTTGTGAAGGGATCGTTAAATCTGCTTTACTCAATATTTGAGGATAAACAATAATTTTAGCATCTGTATCAAACGAACGAAATTGCTCTGCAAAACCAAAGACATCACCTAACGTCAGTGCAATAGTATTCAACTCAAAAACACCACGTTTAGTACAAATAAAATGATGTCGGCGTGTTAATTTTTGATAAGGTAATAAACTTAATAATGTCCGATGAACATCCCGATCACTCGAATCAAACTGAGATTCACCCATTGTTTTGATTGAGTAATCCATTTTGGACTCTAATCGAACCCATGGCAGTGGCAATAATTTTTTATTAACTACTTCATCTATTAAGACAACTTTTTGTCCAACAAATACTGCTGATCGATCAAAATGGCGCTTATAAGAAATTTTATCGAAACCTCGTTTGGTATATAAATAACTTTGTCCAAAAATGAAAACAATTAGTAAAACAATTAGCCAAGCAAGATTCATGCTTGATTCTCCTTAAAGTCTTCTGTTGGGACCTCCGCGTTTTTTAATATTTCCTCGATTATCGACGTCGATCCTTCTTCTGAGCGACCAATCATTGGAGAATAAACTAAACGATGCTCGATGACAGCTGGTACAATGGTTTTCACATCATCCGGCGTCACAAAAGAACGCCCTTTAATAGCAGCTAAAGCCTGAGAAGCACGCAGTAAAGCCTGAGTTCCACGAGGACTCAAACCAACCACAATATCTTTATGATGTCTTGTTACATCAGCAATATCAATAATATATTGATAGATCGCATCATCTACTTCAACATCTGTGAAAACTTGCTGTGCCTTAACTAAATCATCACGACTAACAACTGATTCTAACGTCTTCAGCGGTTGATCTTTACGAAATCGTTTAAGTATTTCAACACCTTCTTGTTTATTTGGATAACCAAGGTTCACTTTTATGAAAAAACGATCCAACTGTGCTTCAGGTAATGGAAAGGTTCCTTGACTTTCAATCGGGTTTTGTGTGGCAATGACTAAAAAAGGCTCATCTAATTGATACGTTGTTCCATCAACAGTGACCTGTTTTTCTTCCATTCCTTCCAATAAACTCGACTGTGTTCTTGGTGTTGCACGGTTAATTTCATCTGCTAATAAAATATGAGTGAAGATTGGCCCTTTTTGAAATTCAAATTCACCTTTGTGTTGGTGGAAGATCGTTACTCCCATCACATCACTTGGTAGTAAATCTGGTGTAAATTGAATCCGATTAAAGTCACAATCAATCGCTGTTGCCAATGTTTTAGCTAGTAACGTCTTGCCGGTCCCTGGTACATCTTCAAGTAAGACGTGACGTGATGCTAATAATGAAACAAGGAGCTGATCAATCACCTGCTCCTTCCCAACGATCACTTTATTTATTTGCTGTTTAACGCGGTCCATCATTGGCTTAATTTCAGTTAACTGCATAATATCCCCCTCCAAGCAATTCAAACAAATTTCTACTAATCATCAATAAAACCCTGATAATTCCGTATGTTTTATACTTAACTTTTATCATAATGGTATCACTTACATTATGCAAGCTATGAAATTAGTGGGCAAATACCGCTATGGAATGAGTCTTATTTCGACATGCCTTCAACTAACAAGTGAAACGGTCATTTACTTACAAATCTTAGTTTTGAACTTGGAGAGTAAACTACGCCTCCTCTTTT
>CAZONN010000069.1:0-7696 GCA_964581235.1 uncultured Amphibacillus sp. | reverse complement strand
CCTGATTGAATCGCAGTTAAAATTTGCTCTTGGCGTTGCTTCTCAATTGTTAAATCAATACTTGGTGCTTTACCAAAATAGTTTGCTTCTAAGAGGTTTTGTAGCTCACTACCACCAAATTCAGCTTTAGTTTTGCCGATTAATAAAATAACGTCTCCTGCTTGTTTAAAACTCATCGTTGTAATGTCCTTTAATGAACGGTGTAAACCAACCATTCCGACAATTGGCGTTGGAAAAATTGGTCTGCCTGCTTTCTCGTTATATAACGAAACATTCCCACTAACGACTGGTGTATCAAGTAGGACACTCGCTTTTGCCATGCCTTCAACACTTTTTTCCATCGCCCAATATGTTTCTGGTTTATCAGGATTACCGAAATTAAGTCCATCGGTTAAAGCTAGTGGTTTTGCGCCTGAAGCAACAATATTTCTGGCCGCTTCAGCTACGGAAATTTGTCCACCGATTTCAGGATCTAAATAAATATAGCGTGAATTACAATCGGTTGTCAGCGCAATTGCTTTGTCATAACCACGAATCCTTAAAACAGCAGCGTCTGAGCCTGGCCCAACGACAGTATTGACTTGTGCCATTGAATCAAATTGTTGATACGCATACTCTTTGCTTGCAATTGTTGGTTGTTGTAACAGCTCAAGCAATGTTTGATCATAATCAGTTACCTCTGGGTAATAGTTTGGTAGAGCTTGAAACTCTTGATAATAAGCAGGTTCTTTTGCTTCTTTGTAGTAGACTGGCGCATCTTCTGCTAATGGGTCAACAGGAATATCACAAACGATCTCCCCGTTATGTAGTAATCTAAATTGTTTATCATCAGTCACTTTACCAATCGCAACAGCTGTGAGATCATATTTTTCAAACAGGTCAAAAATTTCTTGCTCCTGGCCTTGCTTAACTACGAGCAACATCCGTTCTTGAGATTCCGACAACATCATTTCATATGCGGTCATATCGGGTTCACGTTGTGGAACTAAGTTTAAATTAAGCTCCATCCCCATCCCAACTTTACTCGCCATTTCACTTGCCGATGAGGTTAAACCTGCTGCTCCCATATCCTGCATACCAATTAATGCATCTGAATGAATCACTTCAAGACAAGCATCGATCAATAGTTTTTCCACAAAAGGATCGCCTGCCTGAATATCCGATCCTTGACCTGTACCGTCTTCAGCCAGTTCAACAGATGAAAAGGTTGCGCCATGAATCCCGTCACGACCCGTTTTTGCCCCGACATAAATGACGGTATTGCCGACACCTGTTGCGACACCTTTTTGAATATCCTTTTGCTCAATTAAGCCAACGCCCATCGCATTAACGAGCGGATTGCCTTCGTAACAATCATCAAATTGGATCTCACCACCAACTGTTGGTACACCAAGACGATTGCCATAACCAGCAATGCCACGAATGACTTCTTTAAATAAATATTTGGTCCGTTCGTTGTCTAAGCGACCAAAGCGGAGTGAATTCAGAGCTGCAATTGGTTTTGCACCCATCGAAAAAATATCACGCATAATTCCACCAACACCTGTCGCTGCTCCTTGATATGGTTCAATCGCAGAAGGGGAGTTATGACTTTCAATTTTAAAGACAATCCCTTGACCATCACCGATGTCAACAATACCAGCACCCTCGCCAGGTCCTTGGATTACTTGCGGTCCTTCACTCGAAAACTTGCGTAACAACGGTTTAGATGTTTTATAACTACAATGTTCAGACCACATAACAGAAAAAATTCCCGTCTCAGTGTAGTTTGGTTTTCGGCCGATCAGTTTTACAATTAATTGATACTCATCATCCGTTAAACCCATTTCACGATAAATTTGTTCGATTTCAATAACATCTGGTGTCGGTTCAAGATTCTGTGACATGGTTTTCCCTCCAATTTTCACTGATTGATTGAAATAATTTTAAACCGTCTTCACTACCAAAAAGTGCTGACGTTGCTCGCTCTGGATGTGGCATCATCCCAAGCACATTGCCTGACTGATTGATGATTGCAGCAATATTCCCAACCGAACCGTTTGGATCGTCTTGATAAGTAAAGACAATTTGCTGATTTATTTTTAATTGTTCTAATATTTGCTCGTCACAATAATAACGCCCTGTGCCATGAGCAATTGGGATTGAAACGACTTCATTTTCAGCATACTTTCCGGTAAATTGTGTTCGATTATTATGAACAATCAAATTATTGCTTTTGCAGACAAAATCTAGTCCGTTGTTTTGCAACATTGCACCTGGAAGTAGACCTGCTTCTAATAAGATTTGAAAACCATTGCCAACACCAAGAATCAATTGGCCTTGGTCTGCTCGTTCTTTTAATTCTGTTAAAATTTCCGTTCGAGCCGCTAAGGCGCCAGCTCTTAAATAATCTCCGTACGAAAAACCACCTGACAACATAATAAGGTCATAGTCCGCTAGATTTTTTGACTTATACCAGATTCGCTCAACATCTCCCGGCAGTACTTCACTAGCGATTTCATATAAATCATCACTCGATCCTGGAAAAACAATTACCGCGCTCTTCACTCGTCACCACACTCCTCGAGTCTGTAACTGTATTCCTCCATCTCATGATTAACAAGCAACTGGTCACATAATGCTTCAACTTGCTCTTCGATATTTTCAGCTGTGGCAAAACTCAATTCAACTAATTTACCGACGCGCACACGTTCAACACCATCAACCTCGAATTGATTAAGTACCTCTTCGATCGCTGTTCCTTGTGCATCAAGTACCCCTTTTTTTAATCTAATTTCGACTACTGCTTTAATCATTTGATCTCCTCCAATCGATTTAATATCTCTTGATAAACAGTGATTAAATCTCCTGTTCCTTGACGAAAAACATCTTTATCCAAGCTGGTTTTTGTTTCAAGATCCCAGAGCCTACACGTATCTGGTGACACTTCATCAGCTAAAATAATCTCACCATTTTGATTACGACCAAACTCCAGTTTAAAATCGACTAATTGAACACCGATCTGTTCAAAATATGGTCTTAATAGTTGATTAATCTTGAGCGCATAACCTTTAATTAACTCGATGTCTTCTTTTGTTGTATTTGTCAGCAAAAATGCATGTTGATCATTAATAATTGGATCATCTAAAGCATCATTTTTATAATACAATTCGACTAATGCTGGTTGAAAAACTGTTCTTTCTTTCATCCCTAATCGTTTAACAATACTGCCTGTCGCTAGATTTCTAACAACGACTTCAAGTGGAATAATTGTTGTTTTTTCAACTAGTTGTTCTGTTTCATTAAGTGATTTAATGAAATGGTTCGGAATATTTTGCTTAGTTAAATAGTCAAATATTTTCGCAGAGATCAAATTATTAAATCGGCCTTTTCCGGTAACGATCTCTTTCTTTTTACCATTAAAGGCTGTCGCTTGATCCTTATAGGATAAAACTAATTTGTTCGGTTCATTGGTAAAGTACACGTGTTTTGCTTTGCCTTGATAGAGAAGTTCTTTTTTCATCTAGCCGACCCCCTTATATACTAAAAGCTAGCACTCAAATGAATGAGCGCTCCCATAAATTATGCTAAGCCCATTCTTGCGAAAATTTGATCGACGTTTTTTAAGTGATACGTATAATCGAAACAGTCGTCGATTTGGTCTTGTGATAAGACTTTAGTGATTTGTGGTTCTTGTTCAATTAGCGTTCTGAAATGTGTTTCTGTTTCCCAAGCTTTCATCGCATTCGGTTGAACAAGATCATACGCTTCTTCACGACTCATGCCGTTGTCAATCAATGATAATAATACTCTTTGTGAAAAAATTACCCCATGCGTTCGATCAATATTTCGTTTCATATTTTCAGGGAAAACCGTTAAATTATCGATAATCCGACTGAAGCGATTCAGCATATAATCAACGGCAATTGTCGCATCAGGTAAAATCACTCGTTCTGCTGATGAGTGAGAAATATCACGTTCATGCCATAGAGCAACGTTCTCGTATGCTGTCATCATATAGCCTCGCACAACTCGAGCCATACCAGTCATATTTTCAGAACCGATTGGGTTTCGTTTGTGCGGCATTGCTGATGAACCTTTTTGACCTTTAGCAAAAAATTCTTCTACTTCTCTCGTTTCTGTTTTTTGGAGGCCACGAATTTCTGTCGCAAATTTTTCAATCGATGTCGCAATTAAAGCGAGCACTGACAAATATTGCGCATGGCGATCACGTTGTAGCGTTTGTGTTGACACTGGAGCTGGCTTTAAGCCTAGTTTTTCACAGACATACGCTTCAACTGCTGGATCGATGTTAGCATACGTTCCTACAGCTCCAGATAGTTTCCCAGTTTCAATCACTTCTGCCGCTTGATTAAATCGCTCTAAGTTTCTGAGCATTTCTTGGTACCAAAGTGAGAGCTTCAGTCCGAATGTAGTTGGCTCTGCATGCACACCATGTGTTCGGCCCATCATCACAGTATGCTTATGTTCAATTGCTTTATTTTTCAAAATCTCAATAAATCGTTCTAAATCGTTGCGAATGATCGTGTTTGCTTGTTTTAATAAATAAGATAATGCCGTATCAACTACATCTGTTGATGTTAAACCATAATGCACCCACTTTTTCTCGTCACCAAGGGTTTCAGATACTGCCCTAGTAAACGCGACGACATCATGGCGTGTCTCTTCTTCAATCGCTAAAATTCGCTCGACATCAAATGATGCGTTTTGACGAATTTTATTAACATCATCAGATGGAATGACACCTAACTCACTCCATGCCTCACAGGCAAGAATTTCAACTTCTAGCCATGCCTGATACTTATTCTCCTCTGTCCAAATTGCTCCCATTTCAGGGCGTGTATAACGTTCAATCATTTCTTATCCTCCTAAATTAAATTCCGTTCTGTTAATTCGTCGATTAATTGGTCTCGATCATGCGCAACAAATGTTAAGTGGCCGATTTTACGTTTTGGTTTAATCTGATCCTTACCATAAAAGTGCAGATGCGCTCGATCTAATTGATTGATTTTTTCTGTATATATTTGAAGATTGTCCCCGAGTAAATTAACCATAACTGCTCCACCGTGAAATAAAATTGGCACCAGTGGCAAGTTACATATCGCACGTATATGCTGCTCAAATTGCGAGACGTTACACGCTTCAATTGTGAAATGACCTGAATTATGTGGTCGTGGCGCCAATTCATTAATATAAATCCGTTCACCTTTCACAAAAAACTCAATTGTAAATGTACCTACAACATGAAGTGCTGTCGCAACGGCTTCAGCTGCTTGCTTGATTTGTTTGACAACTGAATCTGTGATCCGGGCTGGTACAATTGTTTTATCTAAAATGTGCTCACGATGTTCATTTTCCGCAATCGGGAAGAACTCAATTGCCCCAGCTCGTGACCGGGTAAAAACAAGCGATACTTCGCAATCAAACTGAATTAATTTTTCATAAATCAGCCGTTGATTATTGGCAAGCATCACTTCTGCTTCGGTAAAATCTGCGCTTGATGTTAAAATCAGTTGTCCTTTACCGTCATATCCACCGCGACATGTCTTGACAACGGCGGGAAAACCAATTTTTTCAACAGCAAGCTTGAGATCGTCAGGATCCTTAATTATTTCAAATGGTGCGACAGGTAAGTTGAGTTTTGTCATGAGTTGCTTTTCCAGCTCACGATCCTGTGTCACTTCAAGTGAAACGGTCCCTTGTGGGAGCAAGCCCTGTTCCTCTAAATAGCGCGCTGTTTTTAAATCAACATTTTCAAATTCATACGTCACGAGGTCAACGAGCGTTGCGAGCTGCTTAATCGCTTCAAAGTCATCATAATTGGCAATGATTTGCTCATCAGCTAATTGGGCCGCCGGACAATTTGGTGTTGGATCGAGTACGACGAGCCGATAGCCCATATGTCTTGCTGTTGTAGCCATCATCCGGCCTAGTTGTCCACCACCGATAATGCCAATTGTTTTGCCAAAAGTTAAGCTATTTGTCAGCAAGCTGATCCCTCATTTCAGTCACTTTTTCTTGTAACGATGTTTGGTAGTTTGCTAGCTTTCCAGCAATTATTTGATCGTTAGCCGCTAAAATTTGCGCCGCCAAAAGTCCAGCATTTGTCGCACCTGCTTTCCCAATCGATACTGTCGCAACAGGGACACCCGCTGGCATTTGGACGATAGACAGTAAAGAATCCATGCCGTTTAATGCCTTAGATTGAATTGGCACGCCGATCACTGGCAACGTCGTTTTTGATGCAACCATTCCTGGTAAATGAGCCGCGCCACCAGCTCCTGCAATAATTACTTTTAAGCCTCGATCTCTTGCCGTAGCCGCGTAAGTAAACATATCATCAGGCGTACGATGTGCTGAGATCACTTCTTTTTCATAGTTAATTCCGAGTTCAGTTAAGGTCTGACATGTGTTAGTCATTGTTTCCCAATCTGAAATACTTCCCATGATGACACCTACTTGAACCATACAATCCCTCTTTTCTTCGAACATTGGAGTTTTTTTAAGATAAAAAATCCTATTCACATCTCTCATCATTATGAGAGAAGATGAATAGGTGGTTTTCGCATCTTTAATAGAATTCTCAGCCAGGTTATTTAAAAATAGAGACACTAAATCCTTGGCCAAGCCACGTCTAAGTGAACAGACCAATCACATCAAGCATTGGACGGTTCCATCTTCCCTCATAGTCCATTATTTGCGGTAATGGGTAGAGACTCTTGAGCCATATTCTCAAATTTATATGAGGTAATTACAATTAAATTGTCACTTGTTTCTACATTTGTATCATAACAATTATATTAGTTATAGTCAATGGAATTCGAACAATAAATGAATCTTTGCTTTTAATGTTCGCCTTTGTTACGAATTGCTTCAAAAATTATTTGCTGTTGATCGGGAATGAACTTTTTTTCACCGTTTTCGAGTACTTCTTTAAATATTGGTTTTTCAATTCTTCTGACTGGCGTGTAGCCTGTTTGTTCGATTCTTGCGAGACACTGATCAATCGTTTCATCTGCTAGACGTTCAAATGTTTTCTTTCGTGGATTCGTTTGCTCAGTTTTGTTCCGGTTCTGATTGCGTAGTTTCTTTTTCGATTTTTTCGACATGCTTTTTTATCCTACCTTTCTTCACTTGATTGACCCAAAATCCACCATTAATATTTTTCGGTTCATAAGATATAATGAACGCCTTCGGATCAATCGCTTTAATCGTTTGATATAAATGCGTTTCGTATTTTCTAGGTGTTAAAATTTGCATCGCTAACCTTTCGCCATCCATCCCACGCGCATTCCAGCTAGTCACTCCAAATCCCTTTTCTCGTAATTGGCTCGTAAATTCGATTTCTGGATTTGCTGAAATAACATTAACATTAATGTAGCCTAGTGCAAGTCGTTCTTCAATTTTTGAACCAACAATTACACCTAGGCCATAACCAATTCCATACGCGATCAAATTCTCAATCCGATCGAGGTTATCTAAAACGATCCCGAGTCCAACTGTGTAAAGCATAATTTCAAATATTCCAATTGAAGCAGCAATATATTTCTTACCTTTGAAGGTTAAAATAATTCTGATTGTTGAAAGTGATACATAAACAATGTTGATCACTAGTATAATTAAAATCATCGTCACTGCGTTTTCTAACATCTGACTGCCTCCAACTTGTTGATAATTTATTATAGTTTAACAATAA
>CAZONN010000068.1:0-7704 GCA_964581235.1 uncultured Amphibacillus sp. | reverse complement strand
CCTAATGATAAGGCATGATCTAAAAATGCTTTAAATTTAATTTCCTTATTACACATAACATCGGGATTAGGTGTCCGACCTGCTTTATATTCTTCGAGAAAATAGCTGAAAACTTTATCCCAATACTGCTTTTCAAAGTTAACCGCAAAATATGGGATATCAAGTTGATTTGAGACGCGGATCACATCATCATAATCTTCAGTCGCCGTACAAAAACCGTCCTCATCTGTGTCGTCCCAATTTTTCATAAAAATTCCGATCACGTCATAGCCTTGTTGCTTGAGTAATAAAGCAGTAACGGATGAATCCACACCACCACTCATTCCGACCACAACTCGGATATCTTTGTTTTCTTTCACTATAATTCATTCCCTTCACTTTCCTGACAAACGTTTGACTACTTTTATCACACGATTAGCCGCTTCAATCATTTGTTCTTCATTGTTGGCAAGGCCAAAACTAAAGCGAATTGAATTTGTTGTTTTCGGATGATCTGAACCATACATCGCTGTTAAAACGTGTGATGGCTCAATTGATCCTGCTGTACAAGCACTGCCACTTGAAACTGCAATCCCTTCAAGATCCAAGCTCATCAGCATCGATTCAACGCTAGTATTGGCAAAACTAAGGTTTAAAATTGTTGGCGCAAGTTCATCGAAGACACCATTAACAGTAAATTCAATTCCAGATTGGATAAGCTCCTGATAAAACAGATCACGATAATATTTATATTGATTAAAATTTTGGTAATTATCTTCTTCAATTTGTTGAATCGCTGTCCGCATACCGACAATACCAGGAAGACTTTCCGTTCCAGGACGCTTTAAGCGCTCTTGATTGCCACCATGCTGAAGTGCATTAAATTTAATATCCTGTCCAGCGTATAAGAAGCCAATCCCTTTTGGTCCATTTAGTTTATGGGCAGAAGCTGACATTAAATCGATCCCTAGCTCTTTCACATCTAATTTGATTAATCCATATGCTTGAACTGCGTCAGTATGAAAATATGCTTGGTGATCTGTTAAAATATTTGCAATTTCTTGAATCGGTTGAATTGTGCCGACTTCATTATTAATCATCATAATTGAAACTAATATTGTGTCCTCACGTAAATGTTTTTTCACGTCGTCTGGATTAATATAGCCCGCTTCATTAACAGGTAAATAGCTTAGCTCAAATCCGAGCGATTCTAAGTGTTCAGCAGCGTGCATATTTGCGTGGTGTTCAATAGCTGTTGTAATGATATGCTTACCTTTTGTCTGATTTGCTAGGGCGACACCGATAAGAGCCAGATTATCAGCCTCAGTTCCCCCACTAGTAAAGTAGAGCTCTTTTTCCTCAGCTCCAATTGATGTGGCAATATAGCGTCTGTTTTCATCAAGGATCGCTCGTGCACGACGACCAAACTGATGAATACTTGAGGGGTTCCCGTAGATTTCTGTCATGGTATCGGTCATTTCTGCAATCACATTAGGGTGCATCGTTGTTGTTGCTGCATGGTCTAGATATATTGGTTCCAATCGTTGTCCCTTCTTTCTGTTCCTAACTTAAATATAAAACATATATGGGTCATTCTCTTGCTCTTCGTTATAGTTTGCCAGATCTTCTAAAGTTGTCGTATCAAGTACATCTTTAACCGCATCACGAATTCTTATCCATAGAGATTGTTGTGCTGGGGCCTCGTCTTCGATTCCTTCTACAAGTGTAATTGGGCCTTCTAACGTACGAATAATATCCCCTGCAGTCATTTCATTAGCTGGTTTTGCTAATTTATAGCCACCGTATGCACCCCTAATGCTTCTTACCAAACCTGCGTTTCTTAGCGATGGTACTAATTGTTCTAAATAATGCTCAGACAAATCATGCGCTTGAGCAATGCTCTTTAATGAAATTGGTTTTTGTTCTTTATTTCTTGCAAGATCTATCATAATTGTTAAACCGTAACGTCCTTTTGTCGATATTTTCATAATAATACGCTCCCTTTTCTAGCATAATCAATCAAATTAATCAATCGATCGACTCTTTCTTATATTATAACATGAATATGCAATATCACTTGCATTTCGAGATTAAACTCCGTACGATTAATACGATTAAGGATATAAGATTTGTTTTAGCAAATGTTTGTAATTTTAAATGATTTAGTCAGTGAAAGTCAAGCTAGACAACTTACCCGTCGAATTATTGGTTAAAATCCCATTAAATTACACATCGAGTATGTTTTTAATACTTTAAATGAAAGATTAGCATTCTTTTCAAAAACCTATTCAATAATCAACTTATATTTTAATTATTTAGAAGGAGTTTTATTAATGGCAAAACAACCACTTGCGTTTCGGTTAAGACCGAAACATATTAATGATATTATTGGACAAACTCATCTCGTCGGCGAGGGCAAAATGGTACAACGAATGGTCAGCGCTCAACGTTTGGCCTCAATGATATTATTTGGACCGCCTGGAACAGGAAAAACATCGATGGCAATCGCCTTAGCGAATACACTTGGTTTGAGATATAAAATATTAAATGCAGTTATCGATAAAAAGAAGGATATGGAGATAGCTGTTGAAGAAGCGAAGATGTGGGGCACACTTGTAATTATTTTAGATGAGGTTCACAGGTTAGATAAAGCGAAACAAGATTTTCTCTTACCACACCTTGAGAGTAATTTGATCACACTGATCGGTTGTACGACGAGTAACCCGTATCATTCGATTAACCCAGCGATTCGCAGTCGAGTCCACCTATTTGAACTCAAAAAATTGTCCGCAGAAGAAGTTGAAGAAGCTTTAGTTCGAGCGATTAATGATCCAGAAGAAGGTCTTGGCGACTTAAAAATTGATATCACTAAAGAAGCACTAGAACATTTCGCTAATTCTTCTGGTGGCGACTTACGGGCAGCTTTAAATGGCTTAGAGTTAGCTGCCTTTTCTACAAAACAAACGAAAGATAACATAATTAAGATCGATCTAGACGTTGCTGAAGTATGTATGCAGAAAAAGAGTTTTAGTCACGATAAAGGTGGCGATGCTCATTATGATGTGTTGTCAGCTTTTCAAAAATCGATTAGAGGTAGTGATGTGAATGCGGCGCTCCATTATCTTGCGCGACTCATTGAAGCTGGTGACTTAGATAGTATCGCCAGACGAATGACGGTGATTGCATATGAAGACATTGGTCTAGGAAACCCTTCGGCAGGGATGCGGACACTTGCAGCGATTGAAGCCGCTGAGCGAGTTGGTTTTCCAGAAGCACGAATTCCATTATCGGTAGCATTAGTTGAGTTATGTTTATCACCAAAATCAAATTCAGCTTATAAAGCTCTTGATCAAGCAATGTCTGACGTCAGAATTAGTGATATTGGCGAGATTCCAGCACACTTAAAAGATAGCCACTATTATGGTGCAAGTAAACTCGGTCGTGGTGTCGATTATAAATACCCGCATAATTATCCGGGTGCTTGGGTGAAACAGCAATACTTACCTGATGCTTTAAAAAACAGAAAGTATTATCAACCAGTTGAAACTGGTAAGTTTGAGCGAGCAATGAAACAAGTGTATGAACAAATTAATAAACATGAATAATTTTATCAATCTTTGACCATACTTCCTATATAGATAGCCTATTGATCTTTTAAATAATAAATTCTAAACAATAGCAGTCAGGAGTGAAAAGAATGGCAAAGGTAAGGCAAGACGCGTGGTCACACGAGGATGATCTTTTATTAGCGGAAACTGTTCTCAGACATATTCGCCAAGGAAGCACGCAACTTAATGCATTTGAAGAAGTTGGTGATAAGTTAAATCACTAGAAAAACAAGTCGAAACGATCCAAGAAGATTATCAAGCCTTCCTACAAATTATTGATCGGGCCCGTAAAATGGTCGTTTTTGAAGATGATGAAGATAAGAAATTACCAACATTCGTCATGGACAAAAACGGTAACCTTGAACAAGTCGCACGCTAAAGAAAAAAATCATCAACAAAAAACGCATTCACCTACTTTAAAGTGAATGCGTTTTTTAATTTAAATTATGTATCAATCCCGATCGTGCCGTCTCATAAAAATAGTTTTGAACCCGCTCCTAAGCAGGTGGGTGTCTTATTCGTTACTTTTTAAGTCCTATTAAATAGGCATGTAATCCATAACAAAACAGTCAGACTCCCAAATTTAAAATGTTCGGTCAAAACATAATAAATTCAACGCACACATCAGGATTAATTAATAAGTTAATCATTAACTTATGATTTTATCTTATCATATCTGTTTTGTAGAAGCAAGGGTTTTGAAAGGGCTTTCACCTATTCGACTTACTTATTTTTTGGCTTGTTAACCTTTAAATGTAAATCCTCTAATTGTGCTTCACTTACTAAGCTAGGTGCTTCTGTCAATGGATCTGACGCTGATGTTGTCTTTGGAAACAGAATTGTATCGCGTAAATTCGTTTTTCCAGCCAAGAGCATCACTAAGCGATCAAACCCTAAAGCAATACCACCATGTGGCGGTGTACCATACTCAAGTGCTTGCAATAAGAAACCAAATTGACTTTCTGCTTCTTCCTGGGAGAAACCTAATACTTTAAACATTTTCTCTTGTAGGTCTCGTTGATAAATCCGGAGTGATCCCCCACCTAATTCGAAACCATTTAAAACAAGGTCATACGCAGAAGCAAGCACTTCACTAGGCTCTGTTGTTAGTTTGTCAACGTCTGCTTTGATCGGTAATGTGAACGGGTGATGCGCAGCAACATAGCGTTCATTATCCTCATCATACTCAAGCAATGGCCAGTCAGTTACCCAAAGGAAGTTAAATTGATTTTCATCAATTAAACCTAACTCTTTAGCAATTTTTTGTCTTAGCGCACCTAAGCTGTCATAGACAACTTGCGTCTGATCAGCAACAAACAGTAACAAGTCACCAGTAGTTGCATCTAGTCGCTCACCAATCAGTTTTTGAGCTTCCTCATTAAAGAACTTCGCAATTGGACCAGTAAAACCTGTTTCATCTACTTTAACCCAAGCTAAGCCTTTAGCTCCGTATATTTTAACAAAATCAGTTAACTTATCAATATCTTTTCTAGAAAATGATTTTGCTTCACCTTTCACGTTAATTGCACTGACCTTGCCACCGCCACTCACAGCACCTGAGAAGACTTTGAAATCAGAGTCTTTCACTTGCTCAGATAGATCAACAAGTTCTAAATCAAATCGAGTATCTGGTTTATCTGAACCATAACGTGACATCGCCTCAGCATACGTCATTCGTGGTAATGGTAATGACAGTTCAACACCTTTAATCTCACGCATTACAAGTTGCATCATTTGCTCTGCCATTGTCATAATCTCATCACTCGTCATAAATGACGTTTCGATATCAATTTGCGTAAATTCTGGTTGACGGTCAGCACGTAAATCTTCATCACGGAAACAGCGGGCAAATTGATAGTAACGTTCAAAACCAGCAACCATAATCAATTGTTTAAACAATTGCGGGGATTGTGGTAAGGCATAAAAGTGCCCAGGATGAACACGACTAGGAACTAAATAGTCTCGCGCACCCTCTGGTGTACTTTTTGTTAACATTGGCGTTTCCATCTCTAAAAAGCTTTCTTCATTTAAAAATTGACGAATGACTTGTGCCGTTTGATGACGTAATTTAATCGTCTTTTGCATCGATTCACGACGTAAATCAATATAGCGGTATTTCAGTCGTGTATCTTCTGAAATTTCTTTCTCTTCAAAAACATTTATCGGCGGTGTCTTTGCAACATTTAATATTGAAATTTTGTCCGCAGTTACTTCTATATCCCCAGTTTTTATTTTGCTATTGACCGTAGCTGGATCACGCTCAACAACGGTTCCTTCAACGTGTAAAACATACTCATTACGAACAGTTTCAGCAATCGCAAGTGCTTCTTCTGATAGGGTCGGGTTAAAAACAACTTGAACAATGCCTGTCCGATCTCTTAAATCAATAAAGATTAACCCACCTAAATCGCGACGCTTTTGCACCCAACCTTTTAACGTAACTTGATTGTCAATATTATCCTTCGTTAACTTTCCCGCCAAATGACGTGCTTCAAACATAATTATTACCCCCTTATAGACGTTCTTTTATATAGTTTATTATTGAATCAAATGGCACTGCTTCCTGTGTCCCACTTGCCATTTCCTTAATTAAGACAACCTCTTGTTCCAACTCTTGATCACCGATAATTAAAACAAATTTTGCATTTTCACGATCCGCTGCTTTAAACTGAGCTTTCATCTTTTTAGCTAAAAAGTCTTTATCGACTTGTAAGCCAGCCGCACGTAAGTTTTTCATTAACCCACTTGCTTTTAGTTCCGCTTCTTCCCCAAGTGCTACAATATAAGCATCGAGTGACTGTTCCACAGGCAACTCAATTCCTTCAGCATCAAGAGCCAATAGAAAGCGTTCAACACTTAAAGCAAAACCAATACCAGGTGTAGCTGGTCCATCTAACTCTTCAATCAGACCATTAAAGCGGCCCCCACCAGACAATGTCGTAATCGCGCCAAAACCCTCTGCCTCACTCATAATCTCAAAAGCTGTATGGTTATAATAATCTAAACCACGAACAAGATTTGGATCGACGACATAATCAATTTCAAGTTCATCTAAATATTTTTTCACTCGCTCGAAATAGTCACGAGAATCATTTGTTAGAAAATCTAGAATTTTCGGTGCAGTCTCCATTGACGAGTGGTCATGATCTCTTTTACAATCTAAGACCCGCAATGGATTTTTATCAAGCCGAACCTGACAATCAGAGCAAAGCTCATCCTTAACAGGGGTAAAGTGCTTAATTAATGCTTCACGATGTGCTGTTCGACTCTCTTGATCACCCAATGTGTTGATCACAAGACGTAGTGACTTTAAACCAAGACTTTGATAAAGTGTCATCGCAAAATCAATGACTTCAGCATCAATCGCCGGATCCGCACTACCTAATGCTTCAATTCCAAATTGAACAAATTGGCGCATTCGCCCTGCTTGTGGGCGCTCATAACGAAACATCGGTCCGTGGTAAAATAATTTTTGTGGTTGCTTCACTTGACCATGTAACTTGTGCTGAACATAGGCTCTCGCAACAGATGCCGTTCCCTCAGGTCTGAGCGTTAACTGGCGATCACCACGATCGGTGAAGGTATACATTTCTTTTTGAACAATATCCGTTGTATCACCAACACCTCGTTGGAAAACTTCAGTATGCTCAAAAATCGGTGTGCGAATCTCCTTATAATTATAACGGGAACAAAGTTCAATGAATTTTTGTTCAAGATACTGCCACTTCTCAGATTCACCAGGTAAAATATCCTGTGTTCCTCTCGGTAAATTAATCATTATGCTTTCCTCCATTATTAGCAATTTAATTTTTTCTATAAAAATAGGCAACAAAAAATACGCCTCCCAAATAAGGGACGAGCGTATACCCGTGTTGCCACCCTAGTTGAATTAAACTCTTTTTAATCCCACTTGAACAATTAACGCTTGTGCACGGCTTTGTTTACTATTATTCAACAAAGCATCTCCAGATCGTCTTTCATTAAAATGCCTGGTAGAGATCCTCACAGCTAGTAGATCCCCTCTCTTTTACCTGCCTATTTTAACTACTTTTTCTTTCATTGATTTTAGTTAAGTTAAATTATTTGAATTGTTTATAATATTACTGTTTAGCTAAAG
>CAZONN010000067.1:6646-7726 GCA_964581235.1 uncultured Amphibacillus sp. | reverse complement strand
TTAGCACGCTGGGTTGAAACAGCGTTTGTTGCATCTTGGATAGTTGTAATAGCCTTATCAGCACTCTCTTGCGTTAAAATTCCTCCAGTTTCTGTACCCTCGGAAACACCTGTAGCATGCTCTAAACCTTCAACTGCTAGACCCTCTAATCCTAAACTTTCTACGTTCATATTGTCAATTCCTACTGTAATACTTTGACCTTCATTAGCTCCTATGTGGAATTTTTTATCGGTGAAAGTACCGTTAATTAACTTTTGCTTGTTAAACTCTGTTCTATCTGCAATTGAATCGATTTCTTCAAGTAAAGCATTAAATTCTTCTTGCATAGCTTGACGGTCAGTTTGAGTAATGTTTGTGTCGTTTGCTGATTGAACAGCTAACTCATTCATACGCTGAAGAATTGCATGAGTTTCAGTCAATGCACCTTCTGCTGTTTGGATTAGTGAAATACCATCTTGTGCGTTCTTTTGTGCCATTTCTAGACCACGGATTTGACCACGCATTTTTTCAGAGATTGCAAGACCTGCTGCGTCATCTCCTGCACGGTTGATACGAAGACCTGAAGATAGTTTTTCTAATGATTTTTGAACACCATTTGTGTTACCTGTTAGTTGGCGGTGTGTGTTTAACGCCGCAATGTTGTGATTAATTCTCATTGTAATTTCCTCCTTGAGTTGTTTATTATAATGCCACATCCTTGTGGCAAGCATCAGGATAAAAGCGGCCGTCTCTCATCCTGTTTTTGCTTTCACTTATTATATCGGACTGTCTTTCGAAATGTTTAACCTTTTTTAAAAGTTTTTTAATTTTTCTTTAAAAGATTTAGTAAATCAAGCTGATTGTTGAGTGCTTGTTTGTTTTCTGCTTGAATTTGTAGGTAAATCTCTTTCCGGTGGACGTCAATTTCTTTTGGTGCGGTGATGCCCAGTTTGATTTGGTCTCCTTCAATACCAACAATTTTAACTTCAATATTTTCTCCAATTTGAATTGCTTCATTTAATTTTCGAGTGAGTACAAGCATCGTTAAGCACCTTCTTCCTGTTTAGGGGCTAATGGTGCTTGGATCGAATGGTTTTTATG
>CAZONN010000067.1:243-6546 GCA_964581235.1 uncultured Amphibacillus sp. | reverse complement strand
TCGATTTCTTGGGTTGCTTTTGGTTGCCTAATATCTTGGTGTGCATTTTGAGTATTAATTGAAATTTGCGCAAGCTGTGATTGCATTCGGACTTGTGGGACACGCATTTAGATCACTTCCTATCTTTTTTGACTCGGAAATTGCTATATAGAATAGTTAAAGAGCTAAAGAACGCTATCTGACCAGCTCTTTAGCTCACTGTAAATTTATTATCTTAGAAAATCTAATAATGATGGTTGTAAAACACGTGCACCTGCACTTAATGATGCACGGTGAATTGCTTCTTGCATCGTTAAGTTCATAATCACTTCTGCCGTATCCGCATCTTCGTTATCTGACATCATTTGTTCAGCATTCACACTTTGGTTTTTTAATCGGTTTTCGATTAATTCAACTCGGTTCATCCGAGCACCAATTTCAGCACGTTCTTGTAGTGTGTTATTTAAATGAGTTTCAAGCGTACCTAGATGACTCTCTATTTCATCCGTAGTCACATCTGGATTGTTTAGACCATCAACTAGCGCTTGAAGATCATTAAAAAATTCTTCTGAAAAAACACTCGTTGGATCTGAGTTCACTTTAAAGCGGACACCAGATGACACTTCAATTAAGACGTCATTTGTATTTTCTGAGACAGTAAACGTTCCATCATCATTTCGAACAAATGGTGGTGTGCGCTCACCTGTAACTGGATCGATATGACCAGTCGTGTCTGTACCATTAAACATATATTTATCATTAACACGAGTATTTGCCAAGTTGACCATTTGATCAACAAGCTGGTCAATTTCTTTACCTATATTCATTCGGTCATCTTCACTATTTGTCCCATTAACAGCTTGAAGTGTCAGATCATTCATTCGGTGGAGCATTTGTGTGACTTCATGCATCGCTTCGTCCGCGTTATTAATCCAGTTATTCACTTCACCTATATTGCGCTCATATTGTTTAATATTCGAAAGTTGTGATCGGTAATTCATCCCTTTCATCGCAACGACAGGGTCCTCTGATGGTCTAGTAATTTTTTTACCTGATGACAATTGGTTCATATATTTGTTGAGATTACCGTAACTGCCACTAATATTTCTGAGCATATTATTCGAGATCATACTTTGTGAAATTCGCATTTAATTCCCCTACCTTCCGACTAAGCCCATATTATTAATAATTCGGTCGAGCATTTCATCAACTGCCGTCATGCTTCGTGCTGCAGCATTATACGCGTGCTGGAATTTAATTAAATTAGTAATTTCTTCATCAAGTGATACCGAACTGACTGCCATTCTGTTTTCTTCAACTTGTTGGCGTAGCACTTGACTGTTCGTTTGCATTCTGTTCGCTTCATTTGTTCTGACACCTAGTTCACCAATTAATGATTGGTAAAAACTTTTGACTGATGTTCGCGTACCTAAGCCGACATTGAGATCATTATAAACTTCAGCTAAGTTAATTGCGTTCGTACCGTCACCACTAAAGCCATCGAGACTTGCTCGAATCAGGTCAGGATCATCAAGAATTGCTTGGTTAACTGCAATCGTATTAAATGCATCACCTGGTGTATAAACAAAGAAGTCTTCTGCCGTAACAGTTCCTGCATTACCATGCAAGTCGATACCTTCAGCATGAACCCGGTTGAATTCATCAACATATGTCGTCAGCATCGTTTCTAAATCCTCTTTAACTTCATTATAATAACCTGCATCATCACCAGCTGCATCAATGTAACCATTCATTTCAAATAGTGACTGTAATGAACCGATCGACTGAAAGTTTGCTGCTGAAATTGGATCCATATCAGCTACATCTGGGTGTGCATTGGTTATTGTCACGCCTGTAATATTATTGTTTACATCGGCTGAAATCGTAATCTCACTATATGATCTTGACTCGCCATCAACCAAACTATATCGCTCTGAGCCATTTCTAAGCTCAATCGTCGCGATCCCTTCCGCAATCGGGCTTGGTTGTCCTGAACTTTTATCATAACTTACTTCAATATCAATAATTGTTGATAATGAGTCGATCAAACGATCACGCTCATCATAAAGATCGTTCGGTACGAGCCCGTGTGGCTCAATTCCGGCGATTTCATTATTAATATTGGCGATTTGTCGAAGCATTGAATTTATATCTGTTTCAGTTACGTCAATTTGATTTTTTAAATCATCTTGGACATCCTGCATCGATGTTGCTAAGTATCGGTATGTTTCAACGACCGCTTCAGCTCTTTGTGCAACGACCGTTCGTGTTCCCGAGTGATCGGCGCTCCCGTTTAAATCTTGGAGGCCGTTAAAAAAGTCTTCCAAAACAAAGGCGAGTCCTTCTTCCGTTGGCTCGTTCAGTAAGTTTTCCATTTGTTTCAGTGCACTTGCGTTTGTCGCGTAATAACCAAATTTACTATTTTCTTTCCGGAATTGTGTGTCTAGAAATTGATCGCGAATCCGTTCGATTGAACCCGCTTCAACCCCACTACCGACACCTGAAACGACGCCACCTGGCTCTCGGCTCGCTGATAATGAGTTCATCTGTTCAAAATTAACACGCTGTCTCGTATAGCCGACTGTATTCGCATTGGAAATGTTATGTGACGTTGTATATAAAGCCGATTGTTGTGCGTTTAACGCACGCTTGGCCATCTCTAATCCGTGAAATGTTGATACCATTTAAAATCCTCCTAAGCCTTCGAATCAAATGTCGATCGTTTCGATTGGGGGTCATTTTCATTTTTCTTGTTGCCATAATTCACTTGTTCAATTGTTGGACTCATCAAATCTAAATTCATTTGGACAAAATGCATCGATTGTTCAGTCAACTCTTGGTTTAGCCTCTCTTGTGCTTTCAATTCGACTAAAACTTTTGCTAGTTCTGTTGATAATTTCTCTAGTTGGTCTCTCTCACTGTCATGCTCGACTTTTTCTAACAATGTCGTGATCGTTTTCTGATCATCATTAAGTCCATGAGCATCCGCCCATTGATCGACAGCTTTTAAGCGCTGATTTTCCAGCTTATCAATCGCTTGAATATGCTTTAATTCAGATTTTAAAATCGACTGAACCTCTTCAATCTCACCTGTTTTTAACAAATCTGTTTTTGTTAAGGACAATTGTAGTAAGCTTTGATGAACTTGAATCAGTCGCTCGAGTGCTGATGAAATGTGTTCAATTGACATGAGGCTAAATCCCCCTTTTTACTAATCACTGCAACTTAAAGCAGAGCCAACTCATGCAGTCGACTCTGGATGTTTAGTTTTTCCAAAATGATAATAATCCTTTTGCAGCTTGTTCTGGATCAACTTGATAAACTCCAGATTCAATGTCAGCTCTAATCGCATCGACGCGTTGTTTTCGAGCTGGGTGTACACCAGTCGATTCCTGCATTTGTTTAGCCTGGTCCGAAATGTGCAACTGATCCGCCTTTACCTGCTTTTCCGTTCGTGTTTGTGCGTATTTCTGAAGTTGCTTTTGATATGGATTCAAGTTCGTTTGATTTGTACCACGTATTTTCAAGACCGCTCACCTCTTTCCCGTAACTTGCGTTCGTAATCTTTATATCGACTCGTTTCAAAAAATGTTTAACGTTTTCTTCTCGCTTTATCAACTGCAAAATATGTTCGCACACGATCGCGCTCTTCTTGCTGATTCCGTTCATCAATTGATTCGAGCTGATCTTCAAATTCCAATTCTCCCACGAGCTGCCTCGAACACTTATCGCATAGCTTTCCATCGGTGATTTGTTCACCGCATCGCTCGCATGGATATGTTAAGTTCGGGAATTGATTCGCACGTAATCTTTTTTCCTTAACAAACTTTATAATTATCGCTTCATCGACGCCTGTCCCTTCAACAATCTCTGGAATCGTCGCTTCACGATTGACTCTTTTTTTCATAAAATTATAAACAGTTTGAAATTGCTCTTCTTCTATATTATAGCAATCCTGACAAATCGGACGGATTGCGCGTACAAATAGTTTCCCACATTCTTGACAATTATCGAGTTCAGCCATTAATCTCCCACCCTTTGAGTAAAAATGCTACCTATATTATAACATATATATCGTCATGTTTTTTTGATTTTAAAGTCGATTATCGCGCCAAAGTAAAACTCGCGACTGGCTGACATCCAGCTTGCTTTAATATCCTGGCCGCATGATGGATCGTCGCGCCCGTCGTATAAATGTCATCAATAACAATAACCGGACTAGGCTCAATGTTGCCATTTAACTGAAACGGATTTGCCATCGCTAACCGCGCTTGTCGATTTTTCTTTGCCTGTTTTTCACCCGTCGTCCGCCTCAGTAGCGACACTGTTTCATACGGGAGCAATTTTGCCAATGCCTCCGCCTGATTGAACGCGCGCGACCTCAACCGCTCATCACTAAGTGGAATCGGCACAAGTCGCGTAGTGCTTGGAATCGCGGGAAACGCATTTTTGAACCCAGTTGCGAATTCAGTTGAAAATGCCTCCACCAACGCATAATCGCCCCGATATTTAAACCGAGTGATTGTTTCTTTTAAAAATTCATTGTACCGATAGACTGCTCGATTCATCGTCATCACGTCTCGCTTTTGCCAGCGCACACAGTCGGTGCACGTCTGCCGGTCATCTCTGCCACAATAATCACAAGTAGGTTCCCCGATTTTACTGAATTGATCAGCACATGTCAGACAAATCGGCGGTTGTGATTTGAGTTGAAATACCGTCACCCAAGTAATTTCTGCTTCAATTTGACGATCACAAATTAAACAATTCATCTTTTTCCTCCTATAACTTAAGATTTGAAACCCGCCCGTTTATTCATCTGATTGATCGCATTTAAGCTGTCACGAATTGCTCGGGTATAGCCATCGTGAATAAAGACAACTTCTCCAGTTGGATCATCCGGACTCCGACCAGCTCGACCGGCAATTTGTACAAGTGCAGCCTGGTCAAACACATCATGCCCAGCATCAATCACCGCAACATCAACTGACGGGAACGTGACGCCTCGTTCGAGAATTGTTGTTGTCAATAAGATATCAATTTCTTTATTCCGAAATTGTTGGACCTTGTCAATCCGATCAGGGTCCTCTGCATGGACAGATGTAATATTTTTGTCAGGTAATTTTTTAATTAATGATGGGCATTGGCGTTCAGCTTGATTGATGGTGGCAGTGAAAATTAATAATTGGCGTGATTTGTTTTGACGTTGGTTGTACCATTTCCAAAAGCAATTCGGAAGCTCTGTTTGGCTAAGTTTGTAGGTAAGGATCGGTGTGGGAACAGGAAGTGGCTGACCATGATAACGAATCGGGACAAAAACTGTCGGTGGTTTTCGTTTAAGTAGATCATCTCGTGGAGTCGCGGTTAAATAGATCATCGTTGCTTGGGATTTTTGTGCTCGCCTCGTTGCATACGGCAAACTCGGATCCGCATGGTAAGGAAATGCATCAAGCTCATCAATGATCATCAAGTCAAAGGCGTTTTTGTAACGGAGCAGTTGATGTGTCGTCGCCAGAGTTAACTGTGCGGTCTGATGGTTATTGCCACTGTCTCCATATAAACCAGCGATTGTCGTCGTTGGAAAAGCTTGTTTAAACCGCGGGAGCAATTCACGAATCACGTCTGCTCTTGGTGATGTCAAACAAACCCGTTTAAGCTGACGGATCGCTAAGGCGATCCCTTCAAAGAGCATTTCAGTTTTTCCAGCTCCGCACACCGCATGGATAAGTTGCTCTGTCTGCTTTGTTTCAATCGCTTTAATAATCCGGTCTGACGCATGGCGCTGCTTATCAGTCAGTTTTCCCTGCCAAGCAAGCGGATTTATTGTCGGCGACGGCCAGCTTGGTTCATGACCCGCCCATTCATACAGCGGCGTACAAGCCATCACCCTCCCCATCTGGATGCACTTTCGACAATAAGGATGCGTTTTTTGACAATTCGAGCAAGGAATTTTTCCGAAAAGATGTTTGGTCGTATTGTTGCAACGAAGACAGCGGTGAGTGAAGTGGTGCCTAGTGATCGGTGTGACAGGGGTCAGTTGGTGGGTTTCTAGTAGGTTGGTAAACTCGGGGTCAGTCAGGTCGAGCTCTTCGCGGAGCAAAAGCCTTCCTGCAAAGCGATTAGCATAATTAGTCATTTTGTTCCTCCTTTGGGGTGTGGTGATAGTAGTTTGGAAGTTGTCTGTATTTTGACGAACTTGTCTGTATTTTCAGCAACTTGTCTGCATTTCGGCGAACTTGTCTGTATTTTCAGCAACTTGTCTGCATTTCGACGAACTTGTCTGTATTTTCAGCAACTTGTCTGCATTTCGGCGAACTTGTCTGT
>CAZONN010000067.1:0-143 GCA_964581235.1 uncultured Amphibacillus sp. | reverse complement strand
ATTTTCAGCAACTTGTCTGCATTTCGACGAACTTGTCTGTATTCCGGCGAACTTGTGCATATTTTCGATGACTTGTGCGCATTTCACGGAACTTGTGCATATTTTCGATAACTTGTGCGCATTTCGCCGAACTTGTGCATATT
>CAZONN010000066.1:5717-7797 GCA_964581235.1 uncultured Amphibacillus sp. | reverse complement strand
ACAGTTAACAGAACAATATCGTGCCCAAATCAAAAGAGGAACCAAGCAATTAGCTAAAGCACATAAATACAATCAGCTAATTGAAAAAATCGAGCAAAAATATTTTGATACAACGTTGTTCAAACACAAAATCGGTGTGTTTCTTAGTCAAGTAGAAGCGTTGATCAGCTAAACAAGCTTAACCTTATATCCTAATTTTATGTGCGATTAATCTGGCTATATTTTTTATAAAACAAGGGTAATAACCCATGGTAAAAATGTTAAGCCAAAAATTGTTGTGATTACACCGGCAAAAATCATCGCTAATGTTGAAAAGGTAACGGCCTCCTCGCCATATTCGAGTGCGCGTGTCGTACCGACAGCGTGGGCGGCCATGCCTAGTGCCATTCCCCTTGCGATTGGTGAGTCAATTTTTAACAGCTTGAAAATGGTTGGTGAAACGAGCACACCTAATAGACCTGTGATGATGACAAAGACGATCGCTAAAGCCGGCACACCATCGATTTGTTTGGCCATTTCTAGTGCGAATGGTGTTGTGATTGAGCGTGGCAATAGGCTAATTAAGAGATGGTCATCTAGGTTGAATAAGAGTGCTAAACTAAGTGTTGAGATAATCGCGACAATCGAACCGATTAAAGTGCTGATCATTAATAAGCTTAGGTGTTTTTTTACTGTTTGAAAATGTTTGTAAACTGGGATCGCAAAGGCAATCGTTGCTGGTGCGATCATTTTTGTTAATATGCTCGTTTCTGCTTGATATTGTTCAACAGGAATATCGAATAGTGACAATAAAATAATGATGATTGTCGTTGTTAAAATCAGCGGATGCAACGGTAAGCGGGGAAACCGTTGAGCTAGTACTTTCGTTGTTTGATAAATGGCGATTGTTAGTAAAGTTGCTAAGCATGCTTGAATCATCTAGCTCCACCAAACCTTTCGACAAAACGTCCGGTCACACCGAGTACGATAATTGTACTCGTGACGATGATTAGGACAAGCCAGAGACCGTCTAAGCTCAGGAGTTCTTCATAATTAATAATCCCAACTGCTGATGGAATAAAAAATAATAGCAACTGCACCATTAAGAAACGTCCCCCCTGCTCGATCCAGGCCAATTTAATTAAGTTAAAGTGTAATGCTAGCAATAATAAACCAATCCCGATAATTGTTGTTGGTAACGGGATTGGCAGCAGTGCTTTAAGCGCGATCGCTAAGAGTAAAAATAAATAGATCAGTCCAACTTGGAATAACGTAATGCCGATTTTCTTCATGATTGATTCCTCTATCTTTATTTGTTTTAATCTGCTTTTTATTTTAACATATTATGATCTAGGACGTTTTACTGATTAATATTTCCCGGGAAATAGGACAATTACTGTCGAATGATAGAATGATGATTTAAATTCAGCTACAATAGTAGTAGGGAGAGTTTTTGTAAAAAAAAGATTGGGAATGTGGGTGGATTGCGATGAATCGTTGTGAATGGGTGACGGGTGAGCAGCTTTATATTGATTATCATGATTATGAGTGGGGTCGGCCGAGTTTTGATGAGCAGTATTTGTTTGAGATGCTTTGTTTAGAGGGTGCTCAGGCGGGGTTGAGTTGGTGGACGATTTTGCAGAAGCGTGAGCATTATCGTCGGGTGTTTGATCAGTTTGATCCGTGGAAGATTGTTTTGTATGACAAGCAGAAAGTTGCTGAGTTGCTTGGGGATCCAGGGATTGTCCGGAATCGGTTGAAAGTGAATAGTGTCATTTCAAATGCGGAGGCTTATTTACGGATTGTTGAGTCTGGTCGGAGTTTTGCTGATTATATTTGGCAGTTTGTTGATGGCATGCCGATAATTAATCAGTGGCAGGATGGGCAAGATGTGCCTGTTTCGACTGAGACTAGTGAGCGGATGAGTCGCCAGTTGAAAAAGGATGGCTTTAAATTTGTTGGGCCGACGATTTGTTATGCTTATATGCAAGCTGTTGGCATGGTTAATGATCATACTGTTGATTGTTTCTGTCATCCAAAGGCTTAGCTACAACGCTAAACTTGTTATTGTTTAGTTTAGCGATTGATAGCTCCGATAAAG
>CAZONN010000066.1:3279-5617 GCA_964581235.1 uncultured Amphibacillus sp. | reverse complement strand
TCAGCGGATGATGGTATAATATAACTAGCAGCATCAAACATTTTAAAAAATTCATTACCGAAATGGAGCTAGATCTTTATGATCGAAACAAGTTGGTTAACACAGTCTGACGGTCAAGCAATTTTCACAAGAAAATGGGCTGATCAGACCAACAAGCCTAGAGCTGTCATTCAAATCGCACATGGCATGGCTGAACATAGTGGACGCTATGACCAGTTCGCAAGGTTCCTCACTAGAAATCAATTCATCGTTTACGCCAATGATCATCGTGGACATGGTGAGACAGGAACAAACACGGGGGTTATGGGATACTTCGCCAAACAAGATGGATTTGAACGTGCAGTTGATGATCTCAAGTCAATCACCGAACAAATTAAAATTGACCATCCGAATTTACCCGTTATTTTATTTGGTCATAGTATGGGATCGTTTTTGGTGAGACGTTATATCCAGCGCTACCCTACGACCATCGATGGCGTTATTTTATCAGGAACATCAGCCGGAAAAGGACTGATTGGTAAACTTGGACGCTTACTGGCAAAATTCGAAGTTAAACGACTAGGAGCAAAAACAGCAAGCCCATTAATGGACCAATTAAGTTTTGGACAATATAGCAAGAGAGTACCTAAAGCAGAGAGTTGGCTCTCTCGCGATCATCAATCCGTAATCGATTACCAGAATGATCCGTACTGCGGGTTTATTTCAACGAGTAAATTTTACGATGATTTACTCTATGGTCTTGAAAAAATTCACCAACCGAGTGAAGTCGGGAAAGTTAATCAGTCTCTCCCTATATTACTGATCAGCGGTTCGGCCGATCCAGTTGGCAATCATGGTAAAGGTGTTGATCGTGTTTTAAAAAGTTATCAAAATCACAAACTCAAATCAATCAAACTAATTCTCTACCCTGGAGCACGACATGAATTATTATTTGAAACAAACCGCGATCAAGTCATGAAAGACATCCTTAACTGGCTTAATCAAACCAATTTTGTCATTCTTTAAATTTGATCTTTACTGACCACACTGACATTAGCTCACTTAGTGTGGTTATTTTATCTTAGAACTCAGACGAACATCAATCGACTTTCTATGTGACCACTTGCTTTAATTCGTCTGAGTCACTTTTTCTAGTGCTCTTTCCCCTAAAACATTACTCGCCACTACCATATACTTTTGAAAATCTCTAACTTTTTTATGTATTTAATAGTAACCACATCTATATCTGTTAGTCTTCAAAATTAGCTACCTATTGACAATTAATGCACTTTGGTTTAATTGCCCAATTGGCGATAGGTAATTAGAAGTATGTTATAATTCCTATTGTAATAAGTTTTAAGGTAATAGTTACTATATATTCAATAATTAGTTTAATAGGAGGTGAAAAAAATCGACCTAAGATTGGCTAGTTATCAGATTTCAGATAGAACATTGTATATTAAAGCCGCTAAAAAGCATGATGCTGTTACAGAGATTGAAGAGCTCTACGATACATACTATTCTATGCAAACAGGTTTAAAAATTATTAATCAAGCTTGTGTCAGGGCTGGCTCAACATATGTCGGGCGTGCTCAAGCAATGAAAAAGATATTTAACATTAATTACAATCCACCAATCCCAATTGATCCATCTCGAGATTTATACGCATTCGCCACGTTATCACCACACCAAGAAAATAGTATTTGGGTCATTACTAAAAACATCATTGAAATCCAACATTCGAGTAAGTTTTCATTCATCTTTTTTAAAAACAATAAATTATTGCGCGTCCCTCTATCTAAGCCAAGAATGGATAGATTCTGTTCAAATTTGTATAAATACAATTTGTTTTTTAAATCTAATGATTCCCTTTAACACAAATTACCCCATTCAAATCATTTACGGTTTCAATTGAAATCCAGTATTATGATTTTGAAAGGGGGTTCTTTAATTATGAAAAAGGCTTTTTCTTTTCTATCTTCATATAAACTGCCAATCGTGATTGCCCTCTCACTTATGCTTGTTGAATTAATCATTGAACTTGCATCGCCACTTATTATTAGCCGAATTATCGACGTGGGCATCCGAATGAATAACCTCTCACAAATAATATTTTGGGGTGTTATTTTATTAGTTCTTGCTGGCATTGCTTTTGTAGCTGGCATTGTTAATTCTTTTTTTAGTTCACATGTTAGTCAAGGGTTCGGCTATGATCTGCGCCAAGCATTTTTTACAAAGGGTCAAGATTTTTCGTTTAAAAATTTTAATCGATTCAATCACTGATCAATGATAATCTTTTAGCACTCATTGCTGAACTTGTTACTAGACTTGATGCATTAGAAGCGCAGTTAAATGAGCC
>CAZONN010000066.1:0-3179 GCA_964581235.1 uncultured Amphibacillus sp. | reverse complement strand
TCGTTTGCGTGCGAACGCACAGTCAATGCGTGCGATATTCTCCGTTTGCGTGCGTTCGCACGCAAATCAGTCATCAACTCCAAACTCGGCGTGTGAATTTTTCACAAAAAAAACAATGAGTATGATTCACACCCATTGTTTTCTGCAAAAATTAATCTCTTTGGTAGAGGTCTCGCGTATAGACTTTTGCTTGAACATCGTTAAGTTCGTCGTTCATACGATTAGCAACAATCACATCAGCTATTTGTTTGAACTGAGTCAGATCGTTGATCACACGTAAATCGTTGTAAATTGTTTCATCTTGAAGAACTGGCTCGTAGACGACAACCTCAACACCTTGCTTCTGAACCAATCTAACAACATCTTGAATTGATGATGCTCTAAAGTTATCTGAACCTGATTTCATCGTTAGGCGATAAACACCAACAACAGACGGCCTCTCTTTTAAAATTGACTCGGCAATGTGCTCTTTACGCGTCTGATTTGAAGCAACAATTGCACGAATGATATCGTTTGGCACACCTTGATAGTTTGCTAGAAGCTGTTTCGTATCTTTCGGCAAGCAGTAGCCACCAAAACCAAATGACGGGTTATTATAATGACCACCAATTCGTGGATCAAGCCCAACCCCTTCAATAATTTGCTTCGTATCGAGGCCCTTAAGCTCAGCGTATGTGTCAAGTTCAGTAAAAACTCTGGTGAGAAAATGAGCTTATCTGTATTATATTTCTCTCTCATTTTAAGCGTGTACCCAACCGGAACAGTTGATTTAATCATCATAATTGCATCTGGATTAATCTCCAACACATCTTCAATCACTTTCTCTACACTACTCGTGTCAAAGAAGTTCTTCTCTTCATCATAATCCGTCGGTGTTGAAATAACGACATACTTCGCACCTTCATATGCTTCCTTTGGTGATAACGTTGCCGTCAGATTCAACTCTTTCTCAGCAAAGAAACGCTCAATATCGTCATCGCCAATTGGAGAAATACGCTTGTTAATTAAATCAACTTTCTCCTCAATCACATCTAGCGCAAACACCTCATGCTTCTGAGCAAATAAAACCGCAATTGATAAACCAACATAACCTGTACCTGCCACTGCAATTTTCATATTTACACCCCGTTAATTTTTTTATAAATACTAGCCTGATTATTTATACCTACTATATTATATCGTATGCTCACTAACTCACAATTAAAAGTTAAATTTTTCAGAAATCATGCAGCGGAATCGTTAAGGCAAGTTCGTCGAGTTGCTGGACTGTTAATTCAGTAAAGTCAGCAATTTGTTGATAAGGAATATCCGATTGAATCATTCTTAACGCGATTCGCTCTCTCTCTTGTTGCTCACCAAAATATGTCCAATTAGTTAGATTTAGTGGGTCTTCTTTGATTAAGATCGGGCGTTTTAGAGGTGTATCTATAGGTGTGCTAAGAAGCTTAGCGAGCTTAAAGTATGGGTCCTTTTTTACAAGATCAAGAAATAAACTTGAATGCTGTTTCTCGTTCAAGTGACAAATAAAATAGAGCCATTTTTCTAATACTGTTTGTGGGTTCTTAGTGGAAAACTTCGGCAACTCCAAGTAATGAATTTGCTGTGTTTTTTGTTGACTGGTGTATGAGCTTGAGATCGGTTTGAAGCGATGGTGGTAATAACCACTTTCCTGGATAAGATTGAAATTCAAAAGGTGGATAATAAACCGCTCAGCCTGATGCATCGACGTAATTTGATCCAATCGATTATTGATTGTTAATTCTCTCGACTGCTTTTGAAAATAATCATGTTCATGAACTTGAATCCGTATCGTCACCTGATTATCTGTATCTGTCAACGCCTCGATTAACCAACTCGACTGTTGTTCAATAGAAAAATAACTCTTCTGACTTTGTAGATTCACAATTTGCTTGATCGGCGTCGTTAATGACTCACCCAAAATTGCGTTTAATAAACTGCGTAACAAAAGTTGACTAGCATTAGATTTTTGTAGAAACACTAAATCAAACTGTTTGAGAGAAATAAACCTCCCCATATACTCCATATTCAAATTCACCTCTTTTTATTATAAAATAACACAGGTTTATTATTTTGTAAAAAAGTTCCTTTAGTTAAAATGAGCGTGAAATTTAGTCTAAATTGTTAAATTTTTATTGAATATAGCGAAAATAGGGGGGAAATGATTGTTGTTTAATTATTTGTCAGAAAAAAACTGTAAACTTTGTATCGGTTCACAGTTTTATTGATTAAAATAGAACTCTTGCAAGATAGATCACGAATGTGACCGTTATCGCTGAGAAAATAGTCGAGAACATCACCGCTTGTGTAGCGAATGTTGGATCGTCACTATATTCCTGTGCGACAACTGAGCTATTAACTGATGTCGGCATCGATGAAGCAATAAACAGTGATTGAGCAGTTATACCGTCGAGACCAAACACGAGAATCATCAAATAAGCAATCAACGGCCCACCAATCAATCGAATCAACACGCTCAAGTAAACAAGTCTGAGTCCTTTTGTTAATTTGATCGAAGCGATTTGTGCACCGATTGTTAGTAATGCCATCCCAACCATCGCATTGGCAATATTTCCAGCTGGCACGAGAACAAGATCAGGTAAAGGAACATTGAAAAAGTTCAAAACAAGTCCTGCCACAAGTCCATATAAAACAGGCATTCTCAAGTAGCCAAGCAGCGCCCGCCACTTTCCCTTTGATGAGACACGAATTGAAAAGATCCCGTAAGAAAAGAGAAACATATTTTGAAAAGTCAGCGCGACAACTTGAATCGATGTCGCCAAAGGATCCCCCTGAAAAACGAGCGCATTAACAGGCACCCCATAATTTCCAGAATTAAAAAAGATCGTACTATTCGTAAATAGCGTTTTCCGATTTCCTTCTAGTTTGAGCACCTTGCCAATAAATGTTGAGATTAAAAATATAATTACAACAAATAACATAAAGAAACCGAGAACACTCAAGAAAAAAGTCCCACTAAATTCAGCCCGATACATCGCATTAAAAATAAATCCCGGTGCCAAAAAGTAAATATTTACTTTCGCCAACGTTGATAAATCAAGCTTATATTTAATTTGAATAATATAACCGACAATCATCAGCACGAACACCGGCCCAATAATTTCAGCTAAAATTAATGATAGTTCCGCCATTTTTGTCCC
>CAZONN010000065.1:0-7846 GCA_964581235.1 uncultured Amphibacillus sp. | reverse complement strand
TGCCAAGCAGATGGCTTCCGATACTTAGATTAACGCTTTTCGAACAAAAATGCAAGCCTTCTTGATCATTTATCTAAAATAGCTGACGAATCTCTGTTTCATCTTCTTTTAATTGATCAATTAGCTGATCAACAGTCTCAAACTTATATTCAGGACGGATATATTTCTGCCAAGCTATCGAAATACATTGGTCATAAATCATTTGATTGAAATCAAAAATATAAACCTCACACTTAATCTCATTTTCAGGATTGTCAAATGTCGGATTATAGCCTAAACTCGCCATGCCATGAAACGTTTGACCATCGATTAAAACCGTGACATAATACACACCAATTTTCGGTATCAGTTGTTCTGGTTCCACTGCTATATTCGCAGTAGGGTAACCAATTTCTCGACCCCTTTTATGGCCATGAATAACAGTGCCTTCTGTCATAAATGGTCGGGTTAATAAGTTCTTAGCTTTTTCGACCTCTCCTTCAGCGAGTAAATTACGAATGCGAGTCGAACTGACTTTTTGGCTGTCTTCATTCAATTTATCAACGATATGAACGCCAAATCGTTCTTTAGAATGAGCAATTAATGTGTTCACATTTCCTGCCCCGCGATAACCGTATGTAAAATCAAAGCCACATACTAACTGTGAAATATTTAAATCAACAATATAATGATCGATGAATTTTTGCGGGTCTAATTGTGCTACCGTTGAGTCAAAATGAATGACATACAAAATTTCAACACCAAAGTCTGCTAATATTTTCTTTTTTTGTTCAAATGTATTCAAATAAGTAAAATAAGTCGGACCACCTTTAATCACAACTGATGGATGTGGTGTAAAGGTCATAACTGCCAGCTTTTTATTCAGTCGATTTGCTAGGTCCTTTGCTGTTTGGAGTACATATTGATGACCTTTATGGATACCATCAAAAAAACCAATTGCACAAACAGCTTGTTCAGCTTGATTTGGATGGTAATCAAAAGGATATTTTAAATCTACCATTTTCATTGTTTTTTCTCCTCGATAAAAATTGTCAAAAAACGCCTCATATTTATAATAACATTTTAGTCTGTATTCGAAAACCAGTTGAACGATAATTATCCTGGTAATTAGTTTACATTAAAGACTCGTAATGGCTTAATTTGAGTTGGTTTTTCTGGATGCACTTGATAGATCGCTAACGTTTTTTGAGCAAAATCCATTCGATATGGTTGATTATCCAACCATTCATCAGGTCTCGGAAGTTTTTGTCCATAAGATACCTTGATAGCTGTTTCATGATCAAGTTGATGACTTGGTAAATGTGTCATTCCCGCTTCAATCGGAAGTAACACTGATTGTAGTTGGTTATCAGCTTTTAATGCCTCTAATTGTTCAAACCTTATTGAATTATCAACATTAAAATCAGCTGTCGCTGTCCGAATTAACTTTGACATATGAGCAGGATAGCCTAAGGCTTTACCAATATCGACAGCTAGTGTCCTGATGTACGTCCCCTTTGATACTGTCGTCTCTATTTCGAACGTGACGATGCCATCTTGAGCAACCAGAGTATTTGGTTCAAATAAAATTGAATCAACTCTGACGTGACGTATTGGGCGTTCTACAGGTTGATTACTTCGTGCATATTCGTACAGTTTTTTTCCATTTACTTTTACTGCTGAGTAAAGAGGGGTGATTTGTTCTATCTCACCGATAAATTGTTGTAAGACTCGCGCTACCTCGTCTGTTGATACATGTTCATCAATATACGTCTCTTCAATAACCTTTCCTGTCTGATCCTCAGTGTCAGTAGCCTTACCGAGTGTGATTTCAGCTTGATATGTTTTTAATGTATCTGTTAAATAAGGAACAATTTTTGTTGCCTCGCCAATACAGATTGGTAATACACCTGATACCTGAGGATCAAGTGTACCTGTATGACCAACTTTTTTCGTTTCAAAAATGCGGCGTAATTTGATCACGCAATCATGTGATGTCATTCCAACCGGTTTCCATAATGGAATAATTCCGTTCATCAGTAAACCTCCAAAATCAGTAGTAAGTGCTCAAAAAAACAATTAAAAACCCTTGAATCATAAGAAACAAGGGTCTTCTTCGTGCTTATTCTTCTGATTGATTTAATTCGTAAATTAACCGCTCGATACGATTACCTGTTTCAATCGCTCGATCGATTTCAAAAATAAGTTCAGGTGTTTTACGTAGGCGAATATGTTTGCCTATTTCTGAACGGATAAACCCTTTTGCCTTTTCTAATCCCGCTAAGGTTTCTTCTTCTGCTTTAACATCACCTAATACAGTTAAGAATATTTTAGCTTGTTGTAAATCTCCAGTTACGTCTACATCAGTAATTGTAACAAATCCTACACGCGGATCTTTTAATTTATGCGAAATAATTTCACCTATTATTTTTTTAATTTCTTCAGCGACACGATTCGCCCGAAGTTGACTCATTAGCTTTCACCTCAATTTTTATCAGATATTAACTGATTAACCATACCATTGTCGTTCAATCATTCGATATTCAAGTTCAGTAAAGGTATCTACTTTAGCTAAACATGCATCAATGACTTGTTCAGCCCGTTTTCGATCTGGTGAAATCGTTGCTATCCCTAATAAAGATCTCTGCCAAAGGTCTTGATAATCAAGCTCACTAATCGTAATGTTATAGCTATTTTTTAATCGATGGATCACCTTTTTAATCACTGCACGCTTAGCTTTTAATGATTGTGCCTCATAGATATAACAATCTATTTCAACATACAAAATCATGTACGAACGATTTCCTCCATAACAAAGCACTCAAAAATATCGCCTGTTTTGATATCATGGAAATTCTGTAAGGTAATACCGCACTCATAGTTTGTAGCTACTTCTCTCACATCATCTTTAAAACGCTTTAGTGAATCAATTTCACCTTCAAAGACAACAACACCTTCACGAATGACACGAACGCCAGCATCACGAGTAATTTTACCATCTGTAACATAGCTTCCAGCAATTGTTCCAATTCGTGAAACTTTAAATGTCTCACGAACTTCAGCTTGACCAATCACTTTTTCTCTATATTCAGGATCTAGCATACCCTTCATTGCCGCTTCGATTTCTTCAATCGCTTTGTAAATGACACGATGGAGACGAATATCAACTTTCTCAACATCTGCAGTATTTTTCGCATTATTGTCTGGACGGACGTTAAATCCAATCACAACAGCGTTTGAAGCACTTGCTAGAATAACGTCTGATTCTGTTATTCCACCGACTCCAGTGTGAATGATATTGACCTTAACGCCTTCAACTTCAATTTTTTGTAGTGAAGATGCTAACGCTTCAGCTGATCCTTGAACGTCTGCTTTAAGGATGATATTAATATCTTTAATCTCACCTTGTTTAATTTGTTCAAAAAGGTCCTCTAGACTAACTTTTGATTGACCACCACGGCGTTCAACAATTTGACGTTGTGCACGTTTTTCTCCAATTTGGCGAGCTGTTTTTTCATCTGCAAAGACAACGAATTGATCGCCTGCTTGTGGAACATCACTTAAGCCAGTAACTTCGACTGGTGTAGATGGGCCAACTTTTTTCACTCGTCTACCGAGGTCATTCACCATTGCACGAACACGACCAAATGTATTCCCAACAACGAGTGGATCACCAACTCTCAATGTTCCACCTTGAACGAGTAATGAAGCAACTGCTCCACGGCCTTTATCTAATTCTGCCTCAATAACCGTACCATATGCACGTTTATTTGGATTTGCTTTAAGTTCTTCAACTTCAGCAACTAATAAAACCATTTCTAATAGATCGTCGATACCTTCATTTTTAAGAGCTGAGATTGGCACGAAAATGGTATCGCCCCCCCAGTCTTCAGCAACGAGTTGGTATTCTGTTAATTCTTGCATGACTCGATCTGGATTAGCTGTTTCCTTATCGATTTTGTTTACTGCAACAATAATTGGTACTTCTGCTGCTTTAGCGTGGTTAATCGCTTCAACTGTTTGTGGCATTACACCATCATCTGCTGCAACAACTAAAATTGCAATATCAGTTATTTGAGCCCCACGTGATCGCATACTTGTAAAGGCAGCGTGTCCTGGTGTATCAAGAAATGTTATTTTCTTATCGTTTGAACGAATTTGATATGCCCCAATATGCTGAGTAATTCCGCCTGCTTCACCAGCTGTTACCTTTGTTTGACGGATTGAATCCAGTAATGTTGTTTTTCCGTGGTCAACGTGACCCATAATTGTAACGACAGCTGGACGTTCTACTAATTGATCTTCGGTATCTTCTTCAATAAATTGTTCGAGATTATCTTCATCTACTTCAACAACTTTTGCAACTTCGATCCCATATTCAGCAGCGATTAATTCAACTGATTCATCATCAAGTGCTTGGTTTTTAGCAGCCATGACACCAAGTAGCATCAGGTTTTTAATGATTTCATTTGTTTTCTTACCTAACTTTTCAGCTAATTCATCAACAGTTAATGTCCCTGAATACTGAAGTACATTCGCTGATTCTTTTGGTTCAATATCTTTCTTCGGTGCTTCAGCTTTTGTTTTCTCTGCTGATTTTGGTTGCTCTTTTTTACTAGACTGAGCTGGTTTCTTAGGTTGCTCAGTTGCTTTATTTTGTTGTTTAGCTGGTGTTTCTTTAACAGTATTTGATTTTTGATATATCTGATTCAATTGATCGACTTCTTTCTGTGAAATTGTTGACATGTGGTTTGAAACCTCAATCCCCAATTCTTTTAACTTGTTAATAACTTCTTTACTTGATACGTTCTGCGTTTTGGCATATTCATATATTCTTACTTTAGCCATACAGTCACCCCCGAATTTTTTTAGTCGAGCAATGAGCTAATTTTCTTTGCGAATCCTTCATCTGTAATTGCGACAGCGACTCTGCCAAACTTACCGATTGCATGAGATAACTGATCTCGATTCACAACGCTTCGATAAGGAACACGATAATGTTGACACTTGTCAGTAATCTTTTTATGTGTTTGATAGCCGATATCCTCAGCTAATAAAAGAAGCTTCGCACGCCCGGCTTTAATGTCTTTAATAATTTGGTCTTCACCCATTGATACTTTTCGAGCCCGTGTTGCTAAGCCGACCATATTTAAATACTTTTGCTCATTACTCAATGCGCTCACCTTTAATTACTTTCTTCAAATCTTGATAAACGTGTTCAATGTCTTCAACATGAAAATGACGTTCAATCGCTTTGCTCTTTTCAGCTCGTTCAACCGTTGCTAGCTCCACTGAAACATATGCACCGCGACCATTCTTCTTTCCTGTTGGATCAACGAAAACATCACCATCTTTGGTTCTAACAATACGAATCAATGATTGCTTTGGTTTCATCTCATTCGTAACAATACATTTACGAAGTGGTACTTTTCTAGTTTTCTTTGTCATGGTCATCTAGCTCCTTAATCAAATAAATCGTCACTATCAGTAAATAGTGATGGACTTTCCTCTTTAATTAAATCACTTTCAGACAGTAAACCTGTTTCTTTTGCTTCTGTTTCATTTTTAATGTCGATTTTCCAACCCGTTAACTTAGCTGCCAATCTCGCATTTTGACCACGTTTTCCAATCGCTAATGACAGTTGGTTATCTGGAACGACAACAGTTGTTGCTTTGTCTTCTTCATTAACTATAACATGACTGACTTTCGATGGGCTTAAAGCGTTTGATACATAAATAACTGGATCGTCTGAGTATTCGACGATATCAATTTTTTCACCTCTAAGTTCATCTACAACCATTTGTACGCGTTGTCCTTTAGGACCGACACATGAACCGACTGGATCAATCTCTGGATTTTCAGCATAAACTGATATCTTCGAACGATCACCCGCTTCTCTAGCAACTGAACGAATTTCAACCGTCCCATCATAAATTTCAGGAACTTCCGTTTCGAATAGTCTTCTTAAAAGACCAGGTTCAGACCTTGAAACAAAAACTTGTGGTCCCTTATTTGTGTTTTCTACTTTAGAGACAAAAACTTTAATTCGGTCATGCACTTCATATGTTTCATTCGGCATCTGATCATTCTTTGCTAATTTAGCTTCAATTCGGCCTAAATTAACGTAAACAAAACGTGAATCGATGCGCTGAATGATCCCATTCATAATATCTTCTTCTCTGTCGATGTACTCGTTATAAATGACACCACGCTCTGCCTCTCTAACACGTTGCGTAACAACTTGTTTAGCAGCTTGAGCTGCAATTCGACCAAAGTCTTTAGGTGTTACCTCTACTTCAATCACATCACCAAGTTGATAATTAGGGCTCATTTCTAATGCTTCATCTATGGTAAGTTGTTGGTTTTGATCTTCTAGTTCCTCAACAACTTCTTTTCTAGAATAGACTTTCATACTCCCTGTTTCTTCGTTTAAATCGACTCTCACATTCGCTGCAGACTTAAAGTTTTTCTTATATGCAGAAATTAAAGCTGCTTCTAATGCATCGATTAAAACATCTTTATCAATACCCTTTTCTTCACTAAGAAGATGAATAGCATTAAAAAGATCTTTGCTCACTTTCTCTCCTCCTTTAATTAAACGACACTGCTAGTCGTGCTTTTGCAATTTTGTCATACGGAATCTCAACTTGCTTTTTCCGTCCTCTATCATTAAATTCAATCACTACCAGATCTGTCTCATCAAAAGAGATCAGTTTACCTTCATAACTTTTCTCTGAATTAATATGCTGATAGAGCGAAACGTGAATTTGGCGATCAATTTGATTACGCAAGTCTTCACGTGTTTTTAAAGGTCTTTCAGCACCCGGTGAAGAAACCTCAAGATAGTAAGCTGACTTAATCGGATCATTTTCATCTAATTTTTCGCTTAATTGCTCTGATACTTGACCACATTCTTCAATGTCGACCCCACCAGGCTTGTCGATAAATACTCTTAAAAACCAATCCTTACCTTCTTTAACATATTCGATGTCAACTAATTCTAAATTCATTTCTGCTAATAAAGGTGTGACAATTTCTCTTGTGTACTCTTTAACATTTTTGCTCATAAGAGAACCTCCTTTTTTCTCTAAACAATTCATTCTCTAAAACGTTAGTTTGTGTTCTTACGGCTTTTTTAAACGATTTCATAGTAAATGTAGTTTAAAGTGAATTAAAACATTTTTTCATTGGAACAAATAGCTTGTATCTTATGAGGTTAATTGATTTGTAGTGTTAGCAATGATAAATCCCTTGTCAGTGATGACAAGGGATTCAAGCAATTACCTCATAATGATTAAGAAAGAGTGGGCACGCCCACTCTTAATCTCCGTACCGTATAAACTAAGTGAATTATATCATGAAATGAGCATTAAATCAAGCAATTCATAAAGTTTGTTAAAATAATGAAAGTTGATTTTTTTCTTCCATTCCTTCTAAACTACCATGATTATCTAGGTACTCTAGAACAGTTCTTGAAATTCGACTTCTTTCACGTAAATCTTCTTTTGATAAAAATTCGCCTTCTTCTCTTGATTTAACAATATTTAGCGCTGCGTTTGTTCCTAAACCATCAATTGCATTAAATGGCGGAATTAATTGACTACCTTCAACAAGAAATTCCGTCGCACTAGATCCATACAAATCAACTTTTCCAAATGTAAAACCACGCTCATTCATCTCTAGAGCAATTTCAAGGACAACAACTAAACTTTTTTCCTTTGGTGCTGCATCATTACCTTTTGCATAGATTTCTTCTATCCGTTGGCGTATAGCACTGGAGCCTCTGATCATAGTATCCAGTTCAAAATCACTTGCTCTAACAGTAAAGTAAGCTGCATAAAATAATATTGGATGATGAACTTTAAA